>CAMWSW010000001.1 GCA_947176975.1 uncultured Clostridia bacterium
AACGCTGGACTTCCGCAAATCGACGAAAAACAAATGCTCACCGAGATGGTAAAGTATATCCAAAGTCTTACCGACGCGCCACTTCAAATCGACTGCGGAAAACCCGAGGCAATAGAAAGCGCATTGAGATATTACAACGGCAAGCCAATCGTCAATTCCGTCAACGCGGAAGAGAAGTCTTTGAACAGCATTTTGCCTATCGTAGCCAAATACGGCGCAAGCGTGGTAGGCTTGACCATCGACGAGAAGGGCATACCAAAGACGGTGGAAGAGAGAGTGCGTCTTGCCGAAAAGATAATAGAGAGAGCAAAAAGCTACGGCATAAGAGAAGAGGACGTTTATATCGACTGTCTTACGTTGACCGTCAGCGCAGAACCCGACCAAGCTCTTAATACGCTCAAAGCGATAGAGATACTCAAGGGCAAATACAATATCAAGACGGTGCTTGGCGTGTCCAACATATCATTTGGTCTTCCCGCCCGTCAAATCATCAACACTGCCTTCTTGACAATGGCAATGCACGCGGGACTTGATTTGCCGATACTCAATCCCAATATCCCCGAGAATATGCAAGCCGTCGACGCTTTCAACGTGCTCTCTTGCAATGATAAAAATTGCATGGCGTATACAGCCAAATATGCGGACTATGCAGGTACGCAAATTATCAAGAAAGATACCGCAAAGAGCGAAGGCGCAAGCGGGGATAAAGACATATTCTATTGCATAGAAAAGGGACTTGACAGAGCTAGCGCGTTGACGGCAGAATTGCTCAAGACTCACGACGCTTTGAAAGTAATCGACGATTATCTTATTCCCGCATTAAACAGAGTGGGAGACAATTACGAAAAGGGCAAGATATTCCTTCCTCAACTCATTGCGTCTGCCGATTGCGCAAAAGCTTGTTTTGACGTCGTAAAGAAAAATCTACCCGTCGGTACGAATACCGAGAAAGGCAAAATAGTGCTTGCCACAGTCAAAGGCGACGTGCATGATATAGGCAAAAATATCGTCAAAACAGTGCTTGAGAATTACGGATATAAAGTCATTGACCTTGGCAAAAACGTACCGCCTATGACGGTAGTCGAAGCAGTAAAAGAGAATAATATCAAACTTTGCGGACTGTCTGCGCTTATGACGACGACGGTAGAGAATATGCAAGAGACTGTGAGACTCCTCAAAGAGCATTGTCCCGATTGCAAAGTAATGGTGGGCGGCGCGGTACTCACGGAAGAATACGCAAAGCAAATAGGCGCGGATAAATATTGCAAGGATGCCAACCAGAGTGCGAAGTATGCAGGTTTGGTGTTCAAAGAGAATTAAACTGTAGAGATTTCTCCACGCACTGCGTTTGGTCGAAATGATAAAAGAGGATTAAATGTATGAAAAAGACGTTGCAAGTAGTGGGCGCAATAATCGTAAAGGATGGCAGAATTCTAGCCGTCAAGCGCGGAGAAAATAAGAACAAAGCGGTGGCTTTTAAATACGAATTCCCGGGTGGAAAAATCGAGCAAGGCGAAACCCCACAGCAAGCTCTCAAAAGAGAACTCCTCGAAGAGATGAATTACGATATAGAAGTGGGCGAGGAGTTTATGTCGGTATCTTACGAATACGACGACGTAATCGTCAATTTGCATACATACCTTTGCAGACCGCTATCCGATTCTTATACGCTCAATGAGCATATCGACGATAAGTGGCTTTTGCCAAAAGAGCTTATGAGTATTGAGTGGGCTCCGGCGGATTACGATATTATTGCGACATTAGGTGATACGGTTTTCTAATTCTATTGATTCATTACTTTATTAGCATCTAAATCAAGTATTTCACAGATATTTGCAAAGACCACAACAGGTGGTAGTTTTTCTCCTTTGACGTAACTCTCAAGTAGCTTTTGCGATATGCCTAATTGCTTTGCAAGAGTAGGCAGGTCAAATTGAATTTTTTGTATTGCATTTGCAAATCTAATTTTAATTGTTTCCTTTTCCATAGTAACCTCCACAAATATATTATATACGACAATCTGTCGTAATGCAAGTATTTTACGACAAATTACAATATAATGGCAATATGAGCATTGGAAAGAGAATTAAAGATATAAGATTAGAACGCAATTTATCCCAAACGGAATTTGCTATAAGAATTGGCACAACACAAGATAGCATATCTCTTTGGGAGAATGATAAGCGATTGCCTGACACAATATACATAATCAATATGTGTAAAGAGTTTAACGTATCGGCAGATTATTTATTAGGCATAGAAGAAAATTAAATTTTCAGTATAATCGTCAACACCTCGTTTTTATATTCGGCGGAGATATCACCGCCGATTTGTTTTGTAAGCTGTTTGGCGATTGACAATCCCAGTCCCGTGGAGTACTTGCTATTCTCTACGGTGAAGAATCTGTCGAAAAGTTTACCTACGTCCACGTTGTTAAGGTTGTGGGCGGTATTGGAGAAGCGTATCGCTCCGTCGTCAGTGATATTGATGATGAAGTCGCCGTCGCTGTATTTGATTGCATTTTCGATTATATTTGAAAAGATTCGCGTCAGTGAGTTTTTGTTTGTTATTCTCACTATTGAGCTTTCGCAAGCCGTGATACGCGGAGTGATTCCTCTTTCGCAAAACTTGGTGTAGAATGAGAAAAGAGTCTCTTGCAGATGCAAATTGACGTCGACTTTTTCCACCTCCTGAAACTTTTCGGAATTGGTGGAGACGGAGTACTTGAAAAGCTCTTCAGACAATACTTTGAGAGCGTTTGCTCGCTCTGAAATTATAGAGAGGTATTTATCGAATTTGGCGGGATCGCTTTCTTCTTTCATCATATCGGCGTAACCGCATATCGCGGTAAGGGGAGTGCGTATGTCGTGGGCGACGTTGGTGATCGCCGATTTGAGTTCTTTATCGCCGTTGGTATATGTCAGTTCTTTTTCTCTCAAATCTTTGAGTTTGGTATTCAATATGGTGGCAAGACTTGCCATATCCTTATCTGCGCTTGATACGTTTATCAAAGCGTTGGTATCGCCCTCAATCAACTTTGAGAATTGTTCGTTTATCTCTCTCGTAGACTTTTTCATGACGAGTACTTTTACTGTCGTTATTATAAGCGAGATAGCAAGCGCAGCGCTTAAAATTGTCAAAAAAACTATCATATGATTCTCCTTTGCGTTACTTTATAGCTGATTTTTTGAATACCGTTAGACCGATTATAGCAGTGAGCAAAATCCAGATTATTGGTATTACAATGTAAACAACGTACGTTGTAGTCATCATACTGTACAGTATCGTACTGCCAAATGCAATCAAAGTATCGATTCCAGTCGGATAAAAATTAAGTAGGTTTAGCGTCTCGTAAGCATAATTGCTACCTGCCATAACATACCAAGTGACGAACATAGCGACAAGATTCAATACGACTCCGGTCACGGTTGAGACCAACGCATTTTTCATATTCATTATTATCGCCGTATAAAGCGATACGTATGCCGCCACCGTCAATATGTTGTATAGCGCAATCCATAGCAGCATTTGGCCAATATAGTCGCCAAATAAATTCCACAGCGAAGAATTAAATGTCCAACCAAAGAAAAACGGCAGCGTGACGCATAGGTATACAAATTGAAGAGCAATAACGCATATGAAGTACGCCAACAAATTAGACGCGTATATTTGTTCTTTTGAGTATCCTATTATGATTTTGTTGCGTATGGCGTTGTTGGAGAAATCGGCGTTCATGATTATGCACAAAATCAACATTATGATTATGCCGGTGAACGGACTGCCGCTCAATCCGTAATTGGAGATTGGGTAATCGGCGGATCTGATATCAATCTTGTCGATTTGACATAGCCATATCGAGAGAATCAAGCCGTACAATATATACGTCGCGGAGCATATCCAAAAGGTCTTGCTTGAAAGTATTCTTTTAAGATTACTGCGTAGTAGTTTAATCATGATATTGTTCCTTGTGTTTTAAATTATAGGTTACGCGTTGCGCGAGTTTTATAGCAAAACCCACGCAACGCAAATTTAGGGGGTGATTGTCACTTGATATTTGCCTTTTTGAATATCGCAGTTCCCGCGCTTGTGATTGCAGGTATCAGTCCGAGAGAGTATAACATCATTTGCCAGCCGTGGGTATATGCGCCTTCGCGTGAGATTTGCGAACTTTGTCCGCTTGGGAAGAAGTCTATCAAAAATTGACAGAAGTCACGTACTGTTTTGCTCGGAAGTTCGGGATTGGGGATTTCAATCCAAATAACTCTTCCATGTTCATCGTATATCGTGTTGCCGAATTCGTCTTCCATAAAGCTCATTACATAAGGCGGCATAGACGCGTAATGGTAAGCAATATATGCAAGCAATGCGCCTGCAGTCAAAATTAGTGCCGAGATTATTATCGAGGCGGTGGAGTTTTTGCTGTTCATGACTATAAAAGTCATTATCGAAGAGTACGTCATCAACATAAGCGCGCCGTTGACTAACATCCAAATTATCGTACTTGCGGACGACGTGAACTTGCCTAGTATCGGCATTCCCAAGATAAATACTATAAGTATATATATTACGCTCAATGCAAGAGACATTATCATGGTCGTCAAAAGATTTGCGAGATAAATATTGCTCCGTGAATGCCCCATAATAATTTTGTTTTTTAAAGTTCCGTTGTGGAAATCGGTACTGAAAATAATAGAGCATAGGATAGCGATGAATACGCCTTGCATTGGAAACCACTCTACGCCGTAGTTGAGCGCAAGCAATCTGTCGCTTGTAATGGGTTCATAAGTATCTTTCTCAATAAGCGTCACTATAATGGGATATAAGGCGTACAACGACATACATATCCAAAAGGTTGCGCTTTTGAGCAATCTTGCCATATTGGCGCGAAGTAATTTAATCATTGTTTTCGCCTCCAAGAAGATTGATATAATACGATTCCAAGGTTTCGTCTTTTTCGCTTACTTTGATGAGTGAGATATCATGGCTCTTGAGTATATCGCTCAAGGCGGATACGCTTATCTCGCCGTAGAGTTCACCTTCGGTGGAAGAAGTGAGCTTGTATTGCAAGCCAGTTTCGTCGAGCGCAGAGCATAGTTCAACGCCGGTATCCACAGTGAAGACGATACGCTTTTTGAGGTTACTTTCAAGTTGCTCTTTGGTGATTTCTTTGAGTATCTTGCCTTTGTCGATAAAGCCGTAGTGCGTGGCAATCTTGGAGAGTTCGTCAAGATAATGGCTTGATATCAAGAAAGTGATATTGCGCTCTTTGTTGAGCTTGAGTATCAGTTCTCTTATCTCCACGATACCTTGCGGGTCAAGTCCGTTAATAGGCTCGTCAAGCACGACGAAGTCGGGATCGGACGCCAATGCCAACGCAATGCCAAGTCTTTGGCGCATACCGAGAGAGAAGTTGCGGACGAGTTTTTTGCCCGTGTCTTTTAGGTCGACAGTTTCGAGAAGTTCATCAATCCCGTCGAAGGACGGCTTGCCGAGTAATAAATACTGTTGTTTGAGGTTATCCCTTGCGCTCATGTATCCGTAAAGCGCAGGGGATTCGATAATTCCGCCCATTCGTCTGCGCGACGCATAAATCTCTTTGCTTGAATAGAGCGCTCCGTAGATTGAGTAAGATCCGCTTGTCGGCGCTTGCAGTCCGCAGATAATACGAATCAAAGTGGTTTTACCTGCGCCGTTCTTGCCGATAAAACCGTAGATTGCGCCTTTTGGTACGTTCATCGTCAAGCCGTCAAGCGCAATAAATTTGCGATACTTTTTTGATAATCTGTCTACAGTTAAACAATATTCCATGATAGAATACTCCTTTATTCTAGTACTCTTATATTATCGTATAAAAATCAAGGAATTTATAAATAAACGTCAAGAAATTGTCAAGATTTCAATTTATAGCCGATTCCCCATACCGCTGCAATGTAATCTTTGTCGGTTGCGTTCTTGAGTTTGGTACGCAAGTTGGCGATATGCGTGCGCAGAGAACTCTCTTCGCAGTCGGGCGTAAGGTCTTCGATTTGCGTCATTATCGCGTCTTTGGAAAATACCTTGTCGGGATTTTGCATAAGAGTGTAGAGTACTGCGAATTCCGTCTTTGTGAGTTTGATTGGCGTATTGTTTACGCTTGCGCTGTATGTCGACAAATCTACCGTTATGCCGTCAAATTGGAGACAGTCCGAGCGGCGCGCGCTTTCGCGCAAATGCACTTGTATTCTTGCAAGAAGTTCTTTTATGTCAAAGGGCTTGGTCACGTAATCCACTGCGCCCGAAAGCAACAGATTGACTTTGTTGTCTATATCCACTTTTGCACTTACTACGATTACGGGTATATTTTGAATTTTGGGCAAAAGCTCCTCGCCCGAAAGCCCGGGGAGCATTAAATCAAGCAATATCAAGTCGGGACTATTACTCTGTATTACGTACAAAGCTTCCGTGCCGGAGTAAGCCCGAGCGACAGCGTAGCCGTTCTTTTTGAGCAGCTCTTGCAACATATCTCCAATATATACGTCGTCGTCAATAATGAGTATTGTCTTTTGCATACGCCCTCGCTTAAGGTTAATCATTAGTTTTAGTATATTGTAATTTTATATATTTGTCAATATGGTTTTTTTTCATTTAAATGGGCATAATTGCGATATGAGAGAAATTATCAGACACATTGATGAAGTAAAAAGAAGAGTTGGGCTTATCGTAGGTCAGCCCATGACTTTCGAGGTCAACAAAGGTCGCAACAAGTTCGTCAAATTCGACGGCTATATCCAAGACGCTTATCCCGCGATTTTTACCGTGCGTTGCATGATTGAGGGCGAAGAAGAATTATTGTCATATTCTTATAATGATATATTGACTCGCAACGTACGGATAAATAGAAAATAAAATTTGTCATATTGTCATATTGCCGCACTGCTCACAATATACTATGGTGTAAAAACATATTGGCGGAGGATATATGGCAATCAATACAATATTTAAGAGCGTAAGCTCGGATTATGAAAGAAATCTAGACGGAAAGCAAATCGTAATGCAGTGCAACTTCGACACAACGTCCAAGGGCGGTGTGAGCAAAGTATGCGCTTTGTCGAGCGACGCTCAAATCACCAAGGTGCAGGCGTTGTCAAAACAAATCAAGATAAGCGGAAGAGTTTCGCTCAAACTCGTATATCTCGACGGAGAGGGAAAGCTCAATAGTTTTGACTATATCTCCGACTTCTCGGAGGACGTCGCAGACGACGCGGTAATCGCGGATATGCCTTGCTTGGTGAGAGCAAGTATTGTCGACAGCGTGTCAAGTATATCGGGCACTGAAATCAAGGTGCAGACAGTGGTTGAGCTTTCGCCTACCGTCGTTGAGATAAGTACCGTCGACCTTCTCGAAGAGGGCGAGGGAGCTTTGGCGTTGAGGCAGGAGCAGGATTATCAACAATATATAGCTACCGTAAGCGAAGAAGTGGAAGTGAGCGAAGAATACGACTGCGGAGCAAGAGTAGACGACGTGCTTTTCTATGACGCAAAGGTCTTGGTCTGCAACGTTGACAACGCCGACGATAAGTTGACCGTCAGCGGTCAATTGGAGATAAGCGTCATCTATTCAAGCGAAGGCGTTCAAGCCACGAAGAATATCAATTTGCCTTTCGTGCAAGAGCTTGCGACTCGCGGAGAAGATTTGCGCGCTTGCATAGTTGCAAACGTCAAAGACAGCAGATTGATTATCGAGGGCGATGACAACGACAATACCTTGAAGATGATTATATGCGTATCTTTGCAAGGATTCGTTATGCAAGTGGAGAAGACGACTGCAATCGTAGATTTGTATTCGCCTACCAACGCTTTGCAAATCAGCAATGAGACGGTGCGCTTTGACAGACAAAACGGCGTAATGCGTTTTGAAGAGAGAATCACCGGCAGCGTGGCAGTAGAAAACGAAGACGAGAGTATCAAGAGTATTATCAGCAGCGTCGTTACGCAAAATACTCTTTCAAATATCGTTGCAATGCAAGATAGCGTACTTGCCGAAGGCATACTCAATACTTGCGTAATATATATGAGCGAAGGCGGAAGTATCAAGTGTATTCAAGTTGAATTGCCTTATTCTTTGCAATTTGAAAGAGAGGGAGTAAGACCTGACGATATACTTTGCGGCAACGCTATTGCGACGGATTGCGCTCACAAAGTAAAGCGTGACAGAGAAGTCGAATTGACGGCTAATATCGTCTTGTCCGTATGCTCCAAGACTCCGATTGAAAACGTCGTAATCAAAGCTGTCGAAGAGGGCGAAGCTTTGCAAGTCAACAACAGCGCAATCAGCGTCTATCTCCCAAGCAAGGGCGAAAGCATTTGGCAAGTCGCAAAGACTTTGGGTATGTCAATAGAGAGCATTATGGCGCAAAATCCCGACTTGCGCGACGTTATGCAAGGCGATGAGAGAATCGTTATATATCGTGAGATATAATTGTTGGGCTCGAAGTGAGGCTAGGCAAATCTAAAATGCGCCTTTGAATTAAGATAATTTACCAGTGATAATTTTATGCCACTCCTTTCTCTTTGAACGGGGTGGCTTTTGTTTTACATAAAATTTGCACAATTTAGAATAGTTTTACAAGACGGGTATTGATAAGAAACGCGCAGTGTGATAAAATAACAATGAAGGGGTGTTGTATGGATAAGTTTATTCAGGGATGTATGCGTATCAAAGATATGACGGTATCGCAGGTCAGAGAGTTGATAGACGCCAATTTGGAGATGGGTATCAACGTATTCGATCATGCCGATATCTACGGCGGAGGAGAGTGTGAGACTCTCTTTGGCAAAGCGCTCAAAGAAGCGCCCGAGCTACGCGACAAAATCGTATTGCAGACCAAGGGCGGTATCGTAAAAGATTTGTCCTGTCACAGATATGACAACAGCGCAAATTATCTTATCGATTGCGTTCACAAGAGTATCAAAAGATTGGGTGTGGAAAAGGTCAATAGATTTCTCATACACAGACCAGACGCGCTCTTCAATCCCGACGACGTGGCAAAGGCGTTTGACAAACTCTCGTCAGAGGGCACAGTCGACGAATTTGGAGTAAGTAATTTTGCGGGAAGTCAAATTGCGCTTTTGCAAAACAGTTGCAAACAAAAATTTCAGTACAACCAAGTGAGAGTAAGTATATTCCACTGTCCTATGATAGAATACGGTATGAATTACAATCGCTTTAACGACGCGGGAGTCAACAGGGACGACGGTACGCTCGATTATTGCAGGCTCAACAACGTGCAAATTCAATGCTATTCGCCCAACAAAGGTAATAAGAAATCCTTTATCGGAGATTTTAAATATCCCAAACTCAACAAGCTTCTCAAAGAATTGGCGTTTAAGTATGACGTTGCGCCCAACGCTATCGCGGCGGCTTGGCTTCTCAAGCACCCTGCAGGCTTCGCCGTAATCAACGGCACGACCCAGCCCGAGCGCGTCAAACAAATTGCCAAAGCAAAGGATATATCTTTGACCCGAAGCGAGTGGTACGACTTATATCATTCATTGGGAAGAAAGTTGCCGTAAAGGGAACCGCCCAAACCAAATTGATACCACTTTCGATTAAACAGCGGATTTTGTTTTATATTATTGAATTATTTTCTTTAACGTGCTAAAATTATTTTGTATATGGAATCAATTAAAATCAAGGTCTACGCAAAAATCAATTTATATTTGGATATCACGGGAGTGAGAGCAGACGGCTATCACAACTTGGATATGCTTATGACTTCGGTGGACATATTTGACACTGTTACTGCGAGCAAAAGCGATATATCGCAAGTGACTATGGACGGCAATGCCGTCGAGGATAATAATACCGCTGTCAAGGCGCTTAAACTTTTGCAAGATAAATTTAATATTGCTATGCGTGTGGATATCGTCAAAGGCATACCTTTCTCGGCGGGCATGGGCGGATCTTCCGCCGACGCAAGCGGAGTATTTTTTTGCGCCAGCAAGCTATATGATTTGCCAATTGACGAGCTTATTCCGCTTGCTCTCAAAGTGGGATGCGACGTGCCGTATATGCTTTTTGGCGGCGGCGCAAGAGTGCAAGGCGTGGGGGAGATAATTATACCGGCGGAGATATCGTCTTTGACTTTGGTAATTGCGCAAAAGAGCGTGGGAAGCTCGACTAAAGATATATACGCCAAATACGACGAGGTCGGCGGCGAAAGTGGAGACGGTAAGTTGCATTTCAATGCGTTGGAGCGCGGCGCGGTCATGCTAAATCCTCAAATTGCCATTGCAAAAGCAGATTTACAAAAGTTTACGGACGAAGTCTTTATGACGGGCAGCGGCAGCGCATACGTAGGTATATTCGACGACGAAGAAAAAGCAAAAGAGTGTTTGGCAAGCTTGAAAGGCTACGTATTTTGCAAATCGGCTCATACAAAGGCGCAAGGTATTGAGCTTATCCGTTAAAATTTTAATACAGCTAATAAATTGTCTTAATAATAAAAAAAACTTCGATTTAACAAACATATTACGCTTTTTAGCGCATATTTTCTATATTCATATAGAAAAATACTTGCCAATTATCTATCGGTATGATATCATAATTTTGCAAGGGAAAGATATGGCTAAACTAAATATGCACAATTTTATAAACGACTTAAGAGAGCTCTTAATTTCAATGGGTCGCAGTAATATTGAGGATATAGAATGTTACTGTATCGCGTACTATTGGTATTTGTTGGAACAACAGCAGAACGGCAACGAAAAATAATAATTTAATAACGCCATTTACTTTCAAATAAAAAATAGACGAATTTACCGCTTAACTCTTTATATAAAATATATATAGATGTACTTGAATAAAGTACTTGATTTTATAACTCCACTATGTTATACTATACAAATAAAAGATTTAACTGTTTTTACAGATAAGGACGATCGCGTTAGGGCGTTTCGGGGCCCTCAACGCAGAGAATTGATAACGAGGAATCAGTACATGCCTTTGAAATTAATGTATATAACCAACAATACAGAAGTGGCTCTGATTGCGGAGAAGTACGGTGTGAACCGTATTTGGGTAGATTTGGAGAAGTTGGGCAAAGAAGAAAGACAACACGGTCTAAATACTGTAAAATCCAACCATACTATTCAAGACGTAGTGAAAATCAAATCTGTCTTGACCACCTCTGAATTATTGGTGAGAATCAACTGTTGGAACAAAAATTCCAAAAATGAAATAGAAAACGTTATTGCAGCAGGCGCAGATGTCATTATGTTGCCAATGTGGAAGAAGCTCGAAGAAGTCCAATCGTTTATTCATGCAGTAAATAATAGAGCGAAGACAGTGCTTCTGCTCGAGACGAAAGAGGCAGAGCAATGTCTCGATTTGGTTCTGGAGTGTTGCTGCCCCGATGAGATTCATATCGGCTTAAACGATTTGCATTTGAGTTACGGACTAAAATTTATGTTTGAACTTCTTGCAAACGGAACAGTCGAAAGAATATGCGATAAATTGAAGAAAACAAATATACCTTACGGATTCGGTGGAATTGCCAAAATCGGTCAAGGAATGTTGCCTGCAGAAAAAATTTTGCTCGAGCACTATAGGCTGGGCTCTACGCGAGTAATATTATCAAGAAGTTTTTGCGATACGAGCATTATAAAAGATATGTCGGAAATAGAGCAGACTTTTAAAAATAATCTCAAAGAATTGAGAGAAGCAGAAATATATGCGTGCAATGCGGATAAACAAACGCTTGAAAAAAATACGGAAGATATAAAAATATGTGTTCAAAAGGTGGTTGAGAATGTCACAAGTCGAAAAAATTAATAGCACAAAAATTGATGAGTTAATGAAGGAATACGGGGACGCGTTTTATATTTTGGATTCAAAACAGTTTAAACAAAACTTTTCCGAATTAAAAGAAGCGTTTTCTGCAATTTATCCCAATTTTAATATTGCCTATTCATATAAGACAAATTATACTCCCGAGCTGTGTCGAATTGTAAATGAACTTGGCGGGTTTGCGGAAGTAGTGTCCGATATGGAGATGGAAATTGCGCTCAGAGTAGGGGTTTCACCATCGAATATAATTTGGAATGGTCCGTATAAAAACAGTAAAAAAGTCGAAGAACTACTTTTGAGAGGTGGCGTCGTTAATTTGGATAATGCAGTGGATACGGAGTATTTAAAGAAAATATCCGCTAAATATCCAAATAACAGATTGAGAGTAGGAATTCGATGCAATTTTGATATTGGAGACGGAGTTATCTCCAGATTCGGCTATGATATAGAGTCGAAAGATTTCGCGGAAGCGCTTGCATTGGTAAATGAGAAAGATAATGTAGTATTGAATGGGTTGCAATGTCATTTCGCCACCCGTTCGCTTGATACGTGGCGTCCGCGAGCAGAGAAGATGATTGCGTTACTAGATAAATACGGTTTGTGTCCCGACTACGTAGACCTAGGCGGAGGACTGTTTGGCAAAATGCACGATTCTCTCAAAGTCCAATTCAACACAAAAATACCGACTTACGAAGAATATGCTACCGAAGTAGCACCTCTGTTTCGAGAGCGTTATGGAAAAGAAAAAAAGCGCCCGACGCTTTTGATAGAGCCGGGATCTGCTCTTGTCGGGGACTGTATGCGCTTTGCCTCTAGGGTAGAGTGCATAAAGACAGTAAACAAAAAACCTATAGCGACGCTTTTGGGAAGTATCTACAATATCAATCCCACTCTTAATAAGAAAAATCCGCCGCTTCAAGTTTTGCCTGTCGGACTAGGTGAGCGTAAAAAATACGAGAACTTGGATTTCGGAGGATTTACTTGCATAGAATCCGACTATCTGTACCGCGGTTACAGCGGAGAATTGGCAGTTGGGGATATAGTGGTATTTGGAAACGTCGGTTCATACTCAGTTGTTCTCAAGCCACCGTTTATACTTCCAAATTTTCCGATATTGGAGATTGCCGAAAGGGAATGCAAAGTTGTCAAGCGCGCAGAGAATTTCGATGACTTATTCCACACGTTTAGTTTTTAAAGGAGTTGAAAATGGTTGCGATAAACAAGTTTCTCAAAAGATTGTTTGACATAACGGCATCTATGTTGCTTGTAATACTGCTGTTGCCTGTTTGGATAATAGTGGCTATAGCAATCAAATGCGATTCCAAAGGTCCCGTGCTTTTTAAGCAGCGTCGCAGGACTAAAAAAGGACGAATTTTTACAATGTATAAATTCCGTTCTATGGTGGTGAACGCTGAAAAGCAGGAAGTGGGTATTTTCAATTATGCAGGCGATCCGCGCGTCACGAAGGTGGGGAAATTTTTGAGAAGTACAAGCTTAGATGAGTTGCCGCAGTTGTTCAACGTAATCCAAGGCGATTTATCAATAGTCGGTCCGCGTCCATGCGTTGAATACGAACTCGGCGATTTTGATACTTTGAATAAGAAATACAAAAAACGCTTTGAAGTTCGCGCAGGAATTACAGGTTTGGCGCAGATAAAAGGCCGCAACGAAAATTCATGGGAAGAAAAGGTCGAGTACGATAACGAATACATTGATTTGTTTAAGAAAAAAGGCGTATGGATTGATTTAAAAATACTTTTTGGGACTATAGGCAAAGTTTTTGGGAAAAAGAATATATGTGAGGAAAAAGTAGACAGTTCGCTTTCAGATGCAGAATCCGCAAAACTTGCAGAAGAAGAGATAATCAGGCTTGCGCATCTTCCCGATGAAGAAACAGTTGAAAGCGCCGCGCAGAATTTTGACCACGAACAGCCTATTGAAGAAAATGCGAATTTAATCGATGGAGTCAATGTCGAAGAAGATAAAAATAATTTGGAAAGTGAGGAAGAAAAAAGTGAAAACTGAAAATAGATATATTTGGTTTGACGGTAAGATAATGGACGTCAACGACGCAAAGGTAAACGTGCTTGCTCCTACGTCCCAGTTTGGATTAAACGTTTTTGAGGGTGTGCGTTGCTATTACAACGAAAGCAAAGAGCAGTTATATGCTTTTCGTTTGGACGATCATATAAGACGGCTAAAGCGTTCGCAGAAACTTATGTGTATTGATGATAAATTTACGTTTGAAGAACTAAAGAAAGCTTTTTTGGATACAGTACTTGCTAATAATTATTGCGAAGATATTGCGGTAAGGCAGACTTTATTTATAGACGGATTCGGCTCGTGGAGTTCAACAAGTCCCGTGAATATGTTTATATCTCCCGTACCTAAAAAGAAAACGAATGCCGAATACAATAAAAAAGGTTTACGTTGCAGTATAAGTTCTTGGCGACGTATATCCGACAACTCACTCTCTCCGAGAATAAAGTGCGGAGCAAATTATATCAATAGTCGGATGGCGCAACTCGAAGCGTTGAGAAACGGTTATGACACCGCAATATTTATCAACGAAAACGGTACTGTGTCGGAAGGTCCCGGTTCATGTTTGTTTATGGTTAGAGACGGCGTATTGTACACGCCGCTTTTGACAGACAGTGTGTTGGAAAGCATAACGAGAGATACCGTAATCAAGATTGCGAGAGACGATCTAAAAATCCAAGTTGTGGAAAGAAGTATCGACCGCACGGAATTATATACGTGCGATGAGGCTTTCCTGTGCGGTTCGGCAATGGAGATAACGCCTATACTGTCAGTGGATAAGTATGAGATTCTTACGAAGGAAAATTCGCTTACGGAAACAATTCATAAGTTGTATTTGCAAATTGTCAGAGGGGAATACTCGAAATATAAAGAATGGTTGACGGAGGTATATTAAGAGCGTGACTAAAGAATTTTCTGTATTGATGACGACCTATCGCGGAGAAACTCCCGAATTTTTAGAAGCGTCGCTCAACAGTACTTTGATAGATCAGACTGTTACTCCGAGTCAAATGGTGTTGGTAGTCGACGGACCTATTCCGGACGAATTAAATGAGGTGATACTCAAATATAAAGAGATGTTTCCCGAAATAATGGAAGTGGTATATTCTCCCGAAAATCAGGGGCAGAGTAAAGCGTCGGCTTTAGGTCTGCAATATATCAAGAACGAGATTCTTGCCCGAATGGATTCGGACGACGTATGCGTAAGAGATAGATTCGAGCGTGAGTATAACGTTTTGCAAGAACGTGATAATATATCTGTTGTCGGCGGTTGGATAGCGGAATTTGACAACGATCCGGAATCAGTCAGCACAATTCGTGAAGTTCCGGAAAATCACGATGATATCGTAAGAATGTTCCGCAAAAGAATGCCCCTTAACAATATGACTGTAATGATGCGCAAGGAGGCTCTTATACAGGCAGGAGGTTATGGCAGAGATACGGTAAACGAAGATTATTCCGTCTACGCTCATATGTGGGTCAGCGGGGCGCAATTTTATAATATACAAGATGTTCTAGTGAAAGCTCGCGTTGGCAATGATATGGTCGGCAGGCGTCAAGATATGAGGATATACAGAGATTGGAGAAAGGATCAAAAGTTTCTTCGTCAAAATGGTAAACATTCGCGTCTCACCGCAGCGGTGAGCAACTTTAGATGTTTTTGCTTTATTATTACTCCGAAATGGGTAAAGAAGATACTATATAAAACTCTTTTGAGGAAAAAAATAAAATCTACGGATAAATAAAAATGAATGAAGAATTGAGTTTGCAACAACTGAAAGATATCGAAATACAATTGCTGTCGAAGGTCCATAAGATTTGTGAGGAGCAAGGTTTTATCTATTCGTTAGGCGGCGGTACTTTACTAGGCGCGGTTAGACATGGCGGATTTATTCCGTGGGATGACGATATTGATATTATGATGCCACGCCCCGATTATGACGCGTTCATAGCCTACTGCTTATCCCATGATGACGTGCCGTTTAAGGTAAAGTCATGGGAGACGGATAAATCTTATGTAGATTTGTCTGCCAAGATTTACGATACGGAAACTGTGCTTGTCGACGAGAATACTTGTGAGTTTGAAGAAAAGATAGGAGTATTCATTGACATATTTCCTATAGACGGATTGGCGAATACCTATAAAAAAGCAAAAAAAGTATTTAATTCTACGTCGTTCGATAGGGCTCTACTTGTTGCGGCGCAGTGGAAAAGATATTTTAAATCCAAGACTCACGCGTGGTATTACGAGCCTTTCAGATTGGGTATGTTTATACTAAGTCGCTTTGTCAATAAACAAAAACTGTTTGATAAAATTCAGAATAAATACAAAAAGATTGATTTCTGCAATGTGGAATTTGCTGCAGCCGTAGGCGGAGCTTATCGTGAAAAGGAAATACTTGAGAAGAGCGTATTTACGGATTTGACCAAGTTGCCTTTTGAAAATGAAGAGTTTTGCGCAATCGCTCAGTATGATACGTATTTGTCGAGTATTTACGGAGATTATATGAAATTGCCACCGGAGGAAAAGAGAATGTCACACCATTCGTTCAAGGCGTATTACAAGGAGGCTGAAAGATAATGGATAGTGTCGCGGTGTTGTTGAGTACGTATAACGGTGAAAAATTTCTTAATGAGCAACTTGACAGTATCTTAAACCAAAGCGGAGTTGCTGTTGAACTATTTATTCGCGATGACGGCTCAAAAGATTCAACTTTGGGATTGCTTGCGACTTATGCGGAAAAGTATAAGAACATACACTTATTTTTTGAGCAAAACGTTGGCGTGGGCAACAGTTTTATGAATTTGTTATATTCAGTCGGGGCAGAATACGATTACTATTCCTTTGCTGATCAAGACGATATTTGGGAAGAAAGCAAACTGTCGGAAGCTGTTTCAATGCTCGCTCAAAACGCTAAGGTCTTGTATGCGTCCAATCAAGAGTGTGTGGATAAATATGGTAATTCGCTGGGTTTGAGGTATGGCATCGACAGCGAGATTCATCTTGATCCTATTGCAATTTTGGAGAAGAATACGTTGGCGGGTTGTACTATGGTTTTTAAGCGGGAGTTGTATGATATCATCACGGTCAAAAACAGTCGACCTTCGGAGGAATTGTTGCGCAATAGGATTCATGACGTATGGTTGGCTATGACAGCATCTATTAACGGCGGAATAATCTATGACGAGCGCTCGTTCATTAAATATCGTCAGCATGAAAATAACGTCGTTGGCGCATATGAGGACGGCATTACAAAAAAAATCAAAGAAAAAACAAAAAAAGTTTTTAAAAAAAAGTTTCGCAACGGTAGGAGTTGGTTAGCAAAAGAAATACTCGAAAAGTTTCCTGAGCAAGCAAAGAATTTTCCGTTGATAAAAGTATGCGCGGATATAAATACTTTTAGCGGAAAAAGTAGAATAATGAAGAACAACAAATTGCTTCGTTCGTATACCAAAGAGAGCTATTTCGGTTTTATGATGAAAGTAGCATTGGGATATTTTTAAGATAATAGGAGGAATACTCAAAATCTAATGGCAGTACTGATGCTGGTAATTTTATTGGCGCTTTTGACGACAGCGTATTTTTGGGGCAAGCGGGATTTACTCTCGCCTTGGTTTTTGCTGTGCTTAGCCATACTTGCATCGTATTTGATAGTTTTGCTGAACTATAATAATTGGGATGTTAAGATAAACGGTACTTTCGTACTTTATATCACCACAGCGTTGATTTCTTTCGGTATCGGGGCTTTTGTTGTTAAGATATTTTCGCCGAGTAAACTCGTCACAGCAACGCACTTGGAAAGAGTATCGTTGAAAAAGGAATTGCCAAGTAAACGCTATCCGGAGATATTTTTTATCGTTGTTTCTGTGATTGCCGCAGTATTGTACTGTTGGAAGGTTTTATCCGACGTCGGAGGAAGCGGTTCGATAAGCGAAAGGATAAGACATATATATGACAGCGTTGTCGGAGGGTATTCTCCCGGCTTTGTTTTTAATCAATGTCTTGAGTTGACTTTTGCAATAGCTTATATCAATGTGTACAGGCTTTTTCAAGAAATTTATTCTCGATGTAGAGTAATAAGTATTTTGAATTTATTGATTCCAATATTAGTTTTTATTGTTGTAATTATGGTCTCATCGGATAGAAATATCTTTTTGAGATTTGCTATTTATTTTATTTGTTTGTTTGTACTTTTCTTTAGAGAGAATTCCAAGAAGAGAAACGTAAACAAAAGTATTGTCTTTAAAGTATCGATACTTCTCTTGATTCTCGTAATAATATTTTTCCTTTTAGGTAAAAGCAAACAGTACAGTTCGGGAATCTTTAAGTCGGTAAGCATATATGGCGGATCGGGACTTTATGATTTCAATTTGTGGATAGCGGATTTTGACCAGTCTCTTTTACATGGGCAGTCTACTTTCTCGGTATTTATTACTATGTTCAATTCGATATTCGGACGTTTTGGATTTGTTTTGCCGAATGCAAACATTGACAGAATTGATGAGTTTATAGAATTTAGCGCGTCGAACGGATACGTATTCAGTTCTAATATCTATACAGCTTTAAGACCTTATGTAGAAGATTTCGGATACTTCGGCGTCATACTGTTTCCATTTATAATAGGTATGTTTTATCAGTGGCTTTTTGTTAAAATGAAAAAGAGTAAGTACGGATACAATTGGATTTTGTACTGTATGTTGATATATCCCATAGTATTCTTCCCGATATTGGAACAGTTGATAAGAAGATTCCATCTCGGTTTCATTTACGAGATTGCTTGGGTTGCTATAGTTTATCATTTAGTATATGGGAATAAAGTGGTGCGTATTCAAGAAATGGGTACTGCAAAACAAGTAACTAAAACCGCTCAAAATGGAGGAGTGTAAAATGAAGAATATAGGCGTCATTTTTGCAGGCGGCGTAGGCAGCCGAATGAAAAGCAAAACAAAACCGAAACAGTTTTTGGAAATATACGGCAAACCGATAATGATACACACTTTGGAGCATTTTGAGAACAATGACGAAATAGATGCCGTAGTGATAGCTTGCGTGAAAGAATGGATACCCTATTTGGAAGAGCTATTATACAAATTTCGAATAGAAAAAGTTAAAAAAATTGTCGGAGGCGGAGAGACAGGACAGTTATCGATTTACGCGGGACTTAAGGCAGCTAAAGAGGTCGTAGGCAATGAAAATGCGATAGTACTTATACACGACGGAGTTCGACCGTTGATAAATGCAAAACTTTTATCTGAAAACATAAGTTGCGTAAAAGAACACGGCTCTGCAATTACTGCCGGTATAGTGAAAGAGACGATCGTCGTGTTGAACGACGACGGGGTCATAGAGCAAGTGCCTTCAAGAAAGAATTCCAGAGTGGCAAAGGCTCCGCAGAGTTTCTATTTGGACGATATACTTAACGTTCACGAAAAAGCCTTGAGCGACGGTTTGCGCGATTCTATTGATTCATGCACGCTCATGAAAATGTATGGATATACGTTGCATATGATAGACGGCCCATACGAAAATATAAAAATCACTACTCCCGATGATTATTATACTATGCGCGCCATAATGCAAGCAAAGGAAAATGCTCAAATATACGGATATGACGACCAAGAGGATTGACAGTATGAATGATTTTTCGGGCAAGCGAGTTTTGATAACGGGAGCAAGCGGTTTGATTGGCAAAGCGCTTACGCGTAAACTTTTGCAATACGGAGCAAAAGTAATTGCAATGGTAAGAAACGAGCAAAAGGCTCGCGATGCGTTTTCCGATCTTGCCGAGGAGAATATCCAATATTTGGTAGCAGACGTGATGACGGCAGAGACTAAAGATGTAGGCGCCGATTATATTATTCACGGAGCGAGTATAACGTCAAGTCGCGCTTTTATTGATGAGCCGGTAAACGTAATTATGGGTGCGGTCGCAGGGACTAAAAATTTGTTGGAAATAGCTCGCGTCAATAACGTAAAATCGTTTGTTTATCTGTCATCAATGGAGATTTACGGAATGCCGTCGGACGATGCGAAGATTTTGGAAAACAACGCGTCAAATTTGAACACAATGACACCGAGGTCGGGATATCCCGAAAGCAAGCGTTTGTGCGAGTGTCTATGCGCATCTTATGCGACGCAATACGGAGTACCGGCAAAAGTAGTTAGGTTGACTCAAACTTTCGGGCCGGGAGTTGCTTATGATGATTCGCGTGTTTTTGCTGAATTTGCCCGTTGTGCTTTGGAGCAACGGGACATAGTGTTGAAAACCAAAGGGGAGACAAAGAGGAATTATTTGTTTACGGAAGATGCAGCGGAAGCAATATTGACAGTACTTTTACGGGGAGTCGTAGGAGAGGCTTATAATGCTGCGAACGAAGATACTTATTGCAGCATATACCAAATGGCTCAACTTGTGGCGAAAAATTTTGGTCAGGGAAAAGTCAAGGTCAGAATTGAAGAGGAAAAGGATATTTCACGTTTTGGATTTGCGCCTACATTAAAAATGAATCTTGACTGCAGTAAACTTAAGGCATTGGGTTGGCAGGCGCAAGTTGGACTTGAAACGGCCTTTGAGCGCATGATAGAATATATGAAAAGTGTCAAATCGGGAAGGAGAGGTTAGAGCTATAATATGGCGCAACGTATTACTACCAAAAAATTTGCGAAGAACGTTTTAGTTTCCATAGGTACGCAAGTCATATCGATGGCAGTAAGTTTTTTACTGAGCTTAATTGTACCTAAATACATAGGCAAGATTTCCTATGCCGATTGGCAAACTTATGTTCTTTATGTCGGTTACGTTGGCGTGTTGCATTTTGGGCTTCTAGACGGTATAGTATTACGTTACGCGAAATACGATTATGAAGAATTAGATAAAGCCAGATTGCGTTCGCAGTTTACGATTTTGCTTGTATTTACGTCTATAGTCACGATTTCGGTAGCAGCTATTTCGCTTTCGGTTTTGACTGGCTCAAATCGTTTGATTTTCGCGCTTGTAGCAGTAGGTGTAATAACAAAAAATATGGTAACGTACGGCCTGTATATGTTGCAGATTACCAATCGTATTGGGAAATACGCAATATCGGTAATCGCGCAAAGATTGACTTACGGTATTGTGGTCGTAATTTTGCTGGCGCTGAGAGTAGATGATTTTGTTTGGTACTGCGTAGCGGATCTTTGCGGCGATTTTGCGGGAATAGTCGTCGGAATGTTCTTTAATCGCGGTTTGTATTTGGGACGCACTTTAGCGCCGAAAGAAGCTTTTAAGGAACTTGGGACAAATATAGCTTCGGGAATAGTTTTGATGATGGCCAACTGGTCGGCAATGCTAATGGTCGGTAGCGCAAAAATGATAATACAGTGGCATTGGGATAAAATAACATTCGGACAAGTATCTTTTGCTTTTTCGGCGTCAAATGTTTTTTTGACTTTCATTACGGCTATAAGCGTGGTACTATTCCCGTCGTTGAAAAGGATTGATCAGGAAAAACTACCTGTGATGTACAAAAAAATAAGAGAAATTCTTTCCCCATTATTGTTTTTTGCAATGATATTTTATTTTGTGGGTTGCAAAATCTTAGAGGTATGGTTGCCGCAATATACTGACAGTTTGATTTGGTTGGGCGTATTGTTGCCACTAATAATCTATACCTCAAAAGTTAGTCTTCTCACAAATAATTATCTCAAAGTTTATCGCAAAGAGAAGACAATGCTGGTGGTCAATTTGATTTCAATTGTCGTAGGTATATTGACATTTGTCTTGGGCGCGTACGTGTTTAATAATTTATATGTCGTCTTAGGCGGAGTAGTCTTTGTAATTATGCTTAATTCAATATTGTCTGAGATATGCGTGCTGAGAATCATAAAGGTTAAAATAATCGCAGAGTTTATTGTCGAGGCCACGATGACATTGGCGTTTATACTTTGCGCGTGCCTGTGTAGCCGATTGGTTGGATTTTTGATATATCTCGGAGCGTTCGCTATATACTGTTTGATTAATTATAAGTCTATATTGTCTAATCTAAAAAACATATTTAAACGAAAGAGAGGTGAAAATTTATGAAAGGAATAATTCTTGCAGGCGGAAGCGGAACTAGGCTTTATCCCTTGACGAAAGTCACAAGCAAACAATTATTGCCAGTCTATGACAAACCTATGATCTTTTATCCGTTGTCTACGCTTATGCAAGCTAATATAAGAGACATTCTCCTCATCTCGACGCCTACAGATTTACCCAATTTTGAAAGACTTTTGGGTGACGGAAGTCAATTTGGAGTTAATCTCAGTTATTGTGTGCAACCTTCGCCTGACGGATTAGCGCAAGCGTTTTTGCTTGGAGAAGATTTTATAGGCGGAGACTCATGCGCTATGGTGCTTGGCGATAATATCTTCTATGGTAATAATTTTCATGATTACCTTCAACGCGCGTTAAAAAATGCGGAAAACGGAAAGGCTACGATATTCGGTTATCACGTCAATGACCCACAGCGTTTTGGCATTGTAGAGTTCGATAAAAATCACAAAGTTTTGTCGGTCGAAGAGAAGCCTAAAAAACCAAAATCGAATTTTTGCATAACAGGGTTGTATTTTTATGATAATCGAGTTGTTGAATATGCAAAAAAAATCAAGCCGTCTAAACGTGGCGAGTTGGAAATAACCGATTTGAATCAACTGTATCTTGACGCGGATGATTTGAATGTGGAGCTTCTCGGCAGCGGTTTTGCTTGGCTTGATACCGGAACAATGGACAGTTTGCTTGAAGCATCTGAGTTTGTACAAATGATGAGTAAGCGTCAGGCAATAACTATATCTGCGCCGGAAGAAATTGCATACAACAACGGGTGGATTTCAAAGGAGCAATTACTTGTTTCGGCAGAACAATATGGAAAATCTCCGTATGGAGAGCATTTAAAGAAAGTTGCGGAGGGTAATATATAATGAAAAAAACTATTATAGTCACCGGAGGAGCCGGATTCATAGGTAGTAATTTTATATTCCATATGCTGGGTAAGTATACTGAGTACAGAATCGTGTGCTTGGATAAACTTACGTATGCGGGAAATTTGTCAACGCTCAAAAGTGCGCTTGATAATCCGAATTTCAGGTTTGTTAAAGCAGATATTTGCGATAGAGAAGCTGTGGACAAACTTTTTAAAGAGGAAAAACCCGATATTGTTGTCAATTTTGCGGCAGAAAGTCACGTTGACAGAAGCATCGAAGACCCGGGTATATTCTTGCAGACTAATATAATTGGAACGGCTGTTCTTATGGACGCTTGCAGAAAATACGGTATTGAGAGATACCATCAAGTATCTACCGACGAGGTATACGGCGATTTGCCGCTTGACCGTCCGGATTTGTTTTTTACCGAGACAACGCCAATACACACAAGCAGTCCTTATTCTTCAAGTAAGGCTTCGGCAGATTTGCTTGTGCTGGCATATCACAGGACTTATGGCTTGCCTGTGACAATCAGCCGTTGTTCCAATAATTATGGACCATATCATTTTCCTGAAAAACTTATTCCGCTTATGATAGCAAATGCGTTAAACGATAAGCCTTTACCCGTATACGGAAAGGGTGAGAACGTACGCGATTGGTTGTACGTAGAGGATCACTGCAAGGCCATAGATTTGATTATACACAAAGGAAAAGTCGGAGAGGTATATAACGTGGGCGGACATAACGAAATGAAAAACATCGATATTGTTAAACTCATTTGCAAAGAACTTGGGAAGCCCGAAAGTCTTATTACTTACGTAACTGATAGAAAAGGTCACGATTTACGCTATGCAATCGATCCTACAAAAATTCATAATGAGCTTGGATGGCTTCCGGAAACAAAATTTGAAGAAGGAATTAAGAAGACAATCAAGTGGTATCTTGCTAATCGCGAGTGGTGGGAAACGATAATTTCCGGAGAATACCAAGATTATTATAAAAAAATGTACGGGGATAAGAAATAATGAAAGTATTAGTCACGGGAGTTAAAGGACAACTCGGATTCGACGTTGTAAAAGAGCTTGAAAAGCGCGGGCAAGAGGCGATAGGCGTTGATGTTGAAGAAATGGACATAACTGACAAACAGCAAGTAAGCGATGTTTTACAACGCGTTAAACCCGATGCCGTCGTGCATTGCGCCGCATGGACGGCAGTGGATGCGGCAGAAGATAATGTCGATAAAGTGCGCCTCGTCAATGCTATAGGAACGGAAAATATCGCAAAGGAGTGCAAGAAACTCGGTTGCAAAATGATGTATATTTCTACAGACTATGTTTTTGACGGAAATGGTACGCAACCATGGAAACCTGATTGCAAAGATTATAAACCTTTAAACGTCTATGGTATGACCAAACTTGAAGGAGAGCTTGCCGTAGCGGAAAATCTTGAAAAGTTTTTTGTAGTACGAATAGCTTGGGTGTTCGGCAAGAATGGCAATAATTTTATAAAGACGATGCTTAAAGTCGGTAAAACTCATGACGTGCTAAGAGTTGTCAATGATCAAATCGGTACGCCTACTTATACGTATGATTTGGCGCGTTTGCTCGTGGATATGATAGACACTGATAAATACGGTTTTTATCATGCAACAAACGAGGGAGGATATATCAGTTGGTATGATTTTGCTAAAGAAATATTTAAGCAAGCCGGATATTCTACTCAAGTAATTCCCGTAACTACTGCTGAGTATGGACTTTCTAAGGCGGCAAGACCTTTCAACAGTAGACTGGATAAGAGCAAACTAGTAGAAAATGGATTTGAATTATTACCTACATGGCAGGATGCATTAAGCAGATATTTAAAGGAGATCAACAATGGGACAAATTAAAGTTGAAAAGAACGTTGGCGGTATAGAAGGATTGTATATCATAGAGCCGTCTGTTCACGGCGACAATCGCGGATATTTTATGGAAACTTACAATAAGCGCGATATGGAAGAGGCAGGACTTAATATAAATTTCGTGCAGGATAATCAGTCAATGAGCGTTAAAGGCGTTTTGAGGGGATTGCATTTTCAGAAAGAGTATCCGCAAGGCAAACTTGTCCGCGTTATAAAAGGCAGTGTATTCGACGTAGCTGTTGATATGCGTAAGGGTAGTAAGACGTATGGCAAGTGGTTTGGAGTCGAACTTACTGAGGAAAACAAAAAGCAATTTTATATTTCTGAAGGCTTTGCGCATGGTTTTTTGGTACTTTCGGATATTGCTGAATTTTGCTATAAAGTGACTGATTTTTATCACCCCGGCGACGAAGGCGGTATTGCATGGAATGATCCGAGTATTGGAATCAATTGGGGAGTAGAAGGAGACTACAAAGGCACTGCCGATCCGCAAGGATATACGCTTAAAGACGGTTCGCCTATTATCATGAGCGATAAGGACAAAAAATGGTCGTCTCTTATTGAAAAGGATAATGTATTACAATGAAATAATACAATTGAATAGATTGCAGGTATTTAATTAAAGAATATTTATAAAATTATGCGCCCTAATAAGGGCGCTTTTTCTATATACTCATAGTACGATATTAATCCTTCCTTTACAATAACGCTGCCAAATGGACCGCCTTCCTATGCAGCTACTTCCATTTCAGCTTCGCGAATTGCTATTTTCATAAATTCATTCATATGGTCGGCAATAACCATAGTTTTTAGTTAATTATAGTATTCATGAATAATACAAAATACGAACTCGCTTGCCTGCGGGTTCGTATCTCTTATGGCAGAGAGTGAGGGATTTGAACCCTCGGAACGGTTTGCCGTTCACACGATTTCCAATCGTGCGCCTTCGACCACTCAGCCAACTCTCTATATGAAAATATTAAGGTACTGTGATAATAACACAAAAATTATCTTTTGGCAAGCAATTTAATTGATTAAAATGGGTAAAATATAATTATACGCAAAGAGATGTTTGGCGAAGAAGAGAGTAATTGATAGGGCAAGAGGCGCGCATAAGGAAAATATTTTGTATATTTATTAAGATAAATGTAAAATTTTGCATAAATTTTTACTAAAAACGAAAACATTAAGCAATTTATGATTGCATATTTGGGATTGGCAGTGTTATACTATTCTTGAATTTTAATGGAATCGTGTCTATGGAGGGATTATGGAAGAAAATACCAACGATGAGTTGACGTTTAAAAAGATATGGCAACAAATCAAAAAGAGCGGTGTGAGAATGATCGTATACGCTTTTATTGCGCTTGTTGTATGCGGGGGAATATTGGGTATATGCGATATATTTGTAAGTCAGAGCCAATATGAGACGAGGATTACTTATTACTATTCCGGAGCTGAGCTTGGTCAAGACCCTTGGGGCGGACAAGAGGACGTCGTATCCGACATTAAGTCGGCAAACAACGTATCGACTGCTTTGGAAAAGTTGCAATACACCGACGAAGAAAAAGACGCGTTGGTAAATTTGATTGTCAGAAACCTTAACGTAATTTCCACAGTTGACAACGAGACTGTTGACGAAGCGGGAACGGTATTGAGCGCAAATTACAGCTACAGAATAGTTTTGTCGAGAAATTCAGATATTGACAAACTTCTCAAATCCAGAAATGATTACAATAATATATTGAGCGCAGTGACGACCAATCATATAGAAAACTTCAAGAAAAAGTTCTCTTTCAGCACGACGCTTGGCAGTTTGACGGTATTGGATAGCTACAACTCTTTCCAAAAGTATGAGACCATACGCGCATATCTCGACGCGTTGTTTGAAGAAAACAAGACTTGGGCGGAGAAGGCTCCGGATTTTGTATCGACGAGTCAAGATATGTCGTTTAATTCCTTGAATAGCCGTATGCAAATTGCGTCGTTGAAATTGGAGAATTATCTCAACTTCGTACTCTTCAACGGTATCAACGCCAAGGGAGAAACGCAATACGTGGAGTTGAAATTGAAAGAGTCTAACGACAATATTACAATTTATGACGAGGAAATCAAGTCGCTCAACGAAGTGCTTGCATTGATTATGAAAAACAGTGACGTAAGTTTGCCGAGCACCGGAACGATTATAGTAAATCCTCCAGATCCGACGACTGTCACCGATGCCATCAGCCTTGCCGTTGCTAAGAAGACGCTTGCGCAAACTGAGAAGAACGCTTGGGAAACACGTCAAACCTACTTCAATACTAAAGACTTTGCAAGTAAGAGCGAAGAAGAAAGGAACGCTCTCATCAATGATGCCAACGCTCTTGAACTTGAGGCGCTCAATGAGTATAACTCAATTATCGAAAGCTATAAACTTATGATTGAAGAATATAACAGCGGTTACAACGTAAGCTCTCTCGTCAGAATGACTTCAGTGCCTAAGCAATCGACAAACTCTCCGATTACGTTTAAAATCGGAATAATCGTCGAATTGATGGTATTGATAATTGCAGTCATGATAGCAATGCTCGTGACAAGCAAAAAGGGCGCAATGACGTTCAAGAAGAAAGCTGTAGAAGAGCAAGCGCAAGAGGCAGTCTTGGCAGAAAACAGCGCAGACGTCGTGGAGGAGCAAAACCCCGAGGAGTCTGAGTCGCAAAACGACAATCCTACAGACGTTGAGTAATAGTCGAATTAAAAGAATAAAAAATACAAATTGTTACAAAACCCGACTTTGAGGTCGGGTTTTGTTATTGACAAATCATTGGTTATTAGTTTAGAATAAACGTATGGATAAAGTGGCAATAAATGCAATGAACAGAAGAGATTTGAAATTCGGCGTATTGCAAAAGAGGATAGCGTACGTTTTGTTCGCCGGAGTAATGCTGGTATTATTGCAAGCATTTTTCGGATTGACTTTGGTAGGGACGGTTACCAACACCGTGTCAAACGGATCTCACTTTATGCACTATTCTCAAGTATATTTGAAGTTTTGTTGCATGCTTTTGACAGTGTTTTTGCTTGCTTATTACGCTATTAAAATATACGTAAACGCCGAGCGCAGAAGTATTAAATTTGATAAATTTATTCAAGACAATCTTATATTATTGCCATTTGCTTTTATGCTTATATGGGCGCTTATCTCGACTTTTCACTCGCCGTATTTTGAAAAATCAATGTATGGCGCGGGATATATCAACGAAGGCTATTTTACAGTCTTGCAATACGCTGTGGTTTTTCTCTCCGCGTATGCCATTCGCGACGAAATAAAATGGGCAAAAGAAGCAATGCTTTGGACTTTCATAATTATGGCGGGAATAATCTGCATAGTCTTCGTCGGTATCGAGGTCACGAAATACAGTATTCCCACGTCTTTGAAATCCGGCGTATTCAACAACTCTAACCACTACGGTTATTTCTTGGCAATGTCGTCGGCGGTTACCTTTGGGGCGATAGTGTACGCGAAAAAAAAGTGGCAGATATCCCTGGCTGTAATACTGCTTCCGTTCAACGTATTTCAGCTTTTGGCTTGCAACACGTTGGGCGCGAATATTGCATATATAGGCGGAATTATCTTTATAATTTGCAGCGGACTTATTACTAAAAAACTTGATTGGAGAAGGCTTGTGGCGGCGTGCGTTTTATCCGGCGTCATAAATCTCATAGTAGAAGTATCCGGCAGAACAAATATGTGGGCGTCATACGTAGAACTGTTTAAAGATATTAAGAGAATTATTTCGCCAAGCGAAGGCGGAGAGGAAGGAAATACAAGTTCGGCGGGTACGGGAAGATTTGGTCTTTGGATACGTACAATTGCCGTAATAAAGCAAGTGCCTTGGTTTGGCAAAGGTCTTGATTTGTATCACGGCAACAATATCTATGACACGTCGCTCGACGTATCGCACAACGAGTATATCACAATGGCAAGCAATATAGGTATACCGGGAGCGGTGATGTACCTCGGCACGGTAATTTGGTGGTTTATCAGAGCGGTGAGAGCAAGAAAAACTCTCGGCGCAAACGAACTTACGTTGCTTGCGGTGACGTTTTCATATTTGATTTCCGCAATATTCGGCAACTCGTTTACTTATACATATCCCTACCTTCTTATCTTTTTGGCGCTGAGTATTCAGAAACCGCAATTTGACGAATATAAGTATGCAAAGTTGCAAGAACAAAACGCAAAACTTGAGATTTGAGATATTTTCTGCAAAAAGCGTATAATTTTCTTTATAAATGTGTATTATTTGTCCAAACAAAATGAAAAATTGTTTAAAATCTAATTGCAATATAACTAATATTATATTATAATTATACTTGCTATTATATTATTCGTTCGATGAATAGGAGTTTGAGAATGAAAAAAATATCCGTAATTTTGATACTTTGCCTCGTGGCGTGTATGGGAATTGCAATCTTCACGGGTTGCGACTCTTCTTTCGGTCCCGTAGGCTCAATGGAATACAAGGACAGTCCCGTCGTCAACAACGGCGGACTAGTCGTACAGCAGGGCGGTTATCTCTACTACGTCAACGGTATGGATGCTACGTCCAATATTACAAAGCCCGAAGACAACGCTTTTGGCAAGGCTTCCGTAAAGGGAAGTATTATGAAGAGCAAAATCGACGAGAATGGAAATTTGAGCGAGACGGCAGTCGTAGTGCCCAAGATGTTCTATACGTCGGCTTCCAACGGCGGATTCTATATCTACGGAGAGTGGATTTACTATCTCTCGCCAAATACCAAGGCTGACAATAAGTCCAACGTATTGTCGTCGCAAAGCGTAGCGTTCCGCACCAAGATTGACGGAACGAAGACCCAAGAGATTGCTACGCTCACGTCAAATTCCACGCAATATATTTTCACAGACAAAGAGTTCGTATATTACGAAGACAACACTTTGAAGAAAGTGTCTTATGACAACGGCAAAGTAAACAAGAAAGCCGAGAATATTCAAGAGGACGTGACTTCCGTTTTGTTTACGGCAAAGTCAAACGTAATCTTCTTCTTGAAGGCCACCGATTCAAAAGTACGTCTCAACAACAAGATGTACGCTTACGTCAACGGTGAGGTAAAGGAAATCGTAAATGATTCGACTTACGACAAAGAAAACGATTTGAGCGCAGACAATTTGAAAAAGCAATATACTTTTTCGCTACTTGCCTTTGACGCAAAAGAAAATACGCTTTTCTACAGCAAGGTAAGCAATAATGCAGACGCGTCAAAGAAGACCTCGACCTACGCTTATAAGTTTGACGAGAATTATACTTTCGATACGACGAAGGAAGTAAGATACGCTACTTCGGCCCTCACTGGTTCGTCGATAATCTATCTCGGCGAGGATAAGGGAATACTTTATACCGCGGCTGCAGATCTTAAAATATACAAACCTATATCGGAGAGCGCAATCGAAGACAATACCCAAACGGGCAAGACTCTTTCTACGGGCTTGGATATCGTCAAGATAGACGGCAACGAAATGTACTATATCATGAGCAATACGCTTTATAAAGTCGATTATACTGATAAGAACGCAATTGCTCAAAAATGGAGCGAGGATGCAATGCACACTTCGTGGCTTACCCGTTCGGTAATTGGCGATTATCTCTATTATATCGACAATACCTACAACTATATGTATAGAGTAAATCTTACGGCATTCGTAGGCGAACCTAACAACTATGTATACGCAAAGGGCGCAATCGTCAGCGGTACGCGCAAAGCTACGCTTACCAAAGATGACGAAGGTAAGATAACGATTAAGTACGTTGAAG
>CAMWSW010000002.1 GCA_947176975.1 uncultured Clostridia bacterium
TCTCGTGATGAAACTCATGCATTGTATTGAGATGAGTCAATATATCTTGCTTGATAGAATAATTCTCGATTACAATTCCCTTTATATCGCTGAAAATCTTGGGATTGCCCAGCGCGCCTCTTGCAATCATTGCGCCGTCGCAGCCCGTCGTCTTCATAGCCTCTTGATAGCTTGCCATATCGACAATATCTCCGTTGACGAATACGGGAATGCTCACCGCGCTTTTGACCTTGGCAATTTCATTCCAATCTGCCTTGCCAGAATACATTTGCTCGCGCGTGCGACCGTGCACGGTGATTGCGCTTGCGCCTGCGTCTTGCATAGCTTTGCCGAAGTCTACGGCAATAATATTGTTTTGATTTACGCCTATGCGGTATTTGACGGTCACGGGCTTACCTGCTACTCTTGCGGCTTTGACGACCTCTTGCGCAAGAGGAATATTTTCAAGCAACGCGCTACCCTCGCCATTCTTGACAATCTTTGGCACGGGACAGCCCATATTGATATCTATTACGTCGAATTTCTCAAGCGCTTTATGCTCTGCCGCCTTGGATATGTAATAAGGCTCACTGCCGAAAATCTGCACGCACTTGACCTTTTCGCTGTCGGTGGTACGCAGTAAGTCTTCCGTCTTTTCACTTCCGTAGACCAAGCCTTTTGCGCTTACCATTTCGGTATACGTCATATCCGCGCCCCGCAATGCGCTTACCTTTCTCGCGCCTACGTCGCTGTAGCCCGCAATGGGAGCAAATACCACGCCTTTAAATTCAATTCTTTGTGGCAACTTTTGCTTCCTCCCAAAGTCTGATGAGTTCGTCAAGGCTCTTGTCTTTCATATCTCCGTCGCACTTTTCCTCGACGTATTTGAATCTCTTGACGAATTTGTCAATGGCTCTCGACAGCGCGATTTCCGGCTCGACGTTTTTCCACCTCAATGCGTTAACTGCGGCAAAGAGAATATCTCCGCCTTCGTCCTCGAGTTCGTCAGCCGTCTTAGCATTGCAAAACTCGTCGACCTCTTCTCTTATCTTGCCTACGACTTGCCCGAATTCGTCGAATTCAAAGCCCACTTTACCTGCCGCCTTTTGTATCTTATATGCTTTCATAAGCGCAGGCAAAGCTGCCGCTATCTTGTCGATTTTGTCGCTTGCCGAGGTATATTTCTTTTCCTTGGCTTTTGCGTTATCCCACGCCTTCAACGCTTCTTCGGGAGTATTTGCGACGACATCGCCGAATATGTGAGTGTGTCTGTCAATGAGTTTTCTGCAAATACCGCTCAGACAGTCCTCAAGGCAAAACTCTCCGCAGTCCTCTGCTATCACGCAATGGAAGATACTCTGCAAGAACAAATCTCCGCTCTCTTCGATAATGTTGTCAATATCGTCGTTGTTGATAGCCTCGACGAGTTCGTACGCCTCTTCTACGGCGTTTTGTCGTATGCTTTCATGCGTCTGCGCCTTGTCCCACTGACAGCCGTTTTCTCCGCGTAAAATGCGCATTATCTGATATAAATCGGCAAAGTTAAATCTAGTCTTGTCAACGAGGTTTTTGGGAGGTATATACAGCGTAGTAGCGTAGTTATACTCACCCTGTCTGTCGAGTTCGTAAATGCAAATCTGCTTGCCGTTGAAGTACGCGCTCTCCTCGTCGCCCAATATATTCTGCAAAACGAGTTTGACTTCGCTTGCTATAAAAGCATTGTCGATATCGCTCACGCAAAGCGACGTGCGCGTGTCGTAATTAAAGCCTTTCATACTCACGATGTCGTACGCGCTTATTACCGTGTTTGCCGTGCTCGGCTTACCGCCCGCGATACCGAAAGACGCCGACGGAAGTATCTTTACTTCGCACTTTTGCGACAGCAAAGCAACGGATCTGTCCTCATATCCGCTACCGTTTACGCAATAGACAATATCGCCTTTTTGCGACAAAAGATAATTTGCGATCTCCTCGTCAAGTTCGTCAAAGTTTTGGGATTTTTCATAGATAAAATCAAGGGTAGTACAATCAATGCCCTTGTCTTTAAAATACTCGTATGTATCGGTGAGCGCAGTCTTGACAAAGACTTTTTCAGCTTTGTCAATAGCCTCCGCGCCTGCGATAGTCAGCTGTCCTTTTGCGCAACCCAACGCCACTACTATTATCATAATGTCGACTCCTTGTAATACCCTGTCTTTTTCAAAAGCTTATTCAGTTTTCCACCAAGCGGAAGCATTTGCATTTCGTTTTGCTCCACTGCTCTTATTAAGAGCAACGACGCGATATACGCCGTTGCGCCAACGCACACCGCGCAGACAAGCGACCATATATTGCTGCGTATGAATAATGCCGGCAACAGTGATATTGACATTATAGCACCCGACAAGGTGATTTTACTAATACTTTTGAAGAGTTTTGCATTTTTGCCCACAAGTTTGTTGTAGTATACGCCGTTGAGCGTAAAAGCCGTTAAATAAAAGACGATTGAAGATACGCCGCTCGCAGCTATGCCCCATCTTGGCACGAAGATGAGTTCAATGAGTATCTTTAGTGCTCCGCCAACCGCTATATTTATAAGCACCGGACGAAGTCTGCCAAGTCCTTGCAATATGGCGTCAAGCGCCTCGAGCATTGAAAGCATCAACACGTTGATTGCCGTCAACGAAAGCAGGTACGCCGTCAAATCTCTGTGCGACTGACTTAGCGACGGATAAAGCAATCCAACGACCTGTCTTGACATTATCGCACCGCCCAAGAAAAAAGGCATTGATATCATAAAGCACATTTTCAAAGTCGTCGCCGTCTTTTGCTTGACAGACACCACGTCGTATCCCGCCATTGCGCTTGCCACGGCAGGCACTATCGCAACTGATATCGACATAGCAAGTACGATAGGCATATTTATCACAGAGGCTACCGGTCCGGTGAGAATACCGTATTGGCTCACCGCGTCGCTTGCGCCGCCTCTAATGAGCAAATTGACGACCATAACGCTGTCGATAAAAGCAATGAGCGGGAATATAAAACCGCTTGCCGTAATTGGCAAAAAGGTGGAAAAGAATTTGTACTGAGTGTCAAGCGCAGGCAATCTCCTCTCGTCTTTTGCCGAAACCAAATACCATACGAATACAGCCAAAAGCGAAACGAACTCGCTCACGGTTACGGCAACCAATGCGCCCGCAACGGCTTGCATAAGTCCTCTCGGCATCAATAGATATGCGAAGAGCAAGCCAAGTCCGAATTTGACAAACACTTCAATGATTTGGCTTACTCCCGACGGCATAGTATTGCCGTGTCCCAAGAACCAGCCTTTGAATACTCCCGCCAAGGCGACGAACGTTATTGCCGGCGCTATTACTATATAGCAAATATATACGCTTATCTCCGACTGCGCGCTTGCCATTACTTTGGAGAGCAATGCAGTAACAATTGCGCCCAACGCGCCTGCAAATACTGCGTACAGCACGGCTTTTCTGACGATAGCTCTCACCGCTCCGCCTCGCTCGCGCGACAACTCTGCTGAAATTTGTCTTGACAGCGTAAGAGGTATCGCGTTGCTGGTGATAGCAAGCAAAAGCGCAAAGAATGGAAATACGAGTTGATAATACCCTATGCCTTCCGCGCCCAGCACGTAGGTAAGCGCTATGCGATAAGCGCCGCCAAGCAACTTAGCCGCTATTGAACACACCGCAAGCAATATCGCGCCTTGCGCTATCGTACGTCTCTTCATATCAACCGATATTGTACGTCAAGTACCCTGCCATTGCGTCGCAAAGCGCCATATCTACTGCGCCGAGTTTTTCCGCCGAGAGAATAATACCGCCGTATAAATCGCCGCTGCTGATGAGCGGAACGATATACTGCTCAACGCTTCTGTTTACTTGCATATCGTCGACGAGGCGCACACTTCTGTCCTTGATAAGACGCGACTTTCTGTCGTCAAGCACGCCGTAAAGCTCGTCGCTGATATCTTCGCCCTGCAAGCCTTCTTTGCCGCCTACGTGCGCCAAGATACTGCTGGTATCGCAGATGGCGACTTCTTTTCCGGTGTTCTTATAAAGCACCTTGCTTATGGCGTCAAGCTGTTCGGGCGTAGCGCCTACTTCGTTGTATTTCTTGAATACCAATTCGCCGCTATCGTTGGTGAAAATTTCAAGCAGTTCTCCCTCTTTGAGTTTGAGGACCTTTCTCAATTCTTTGGGAATAACTACTCTTCCCAATTCGTCAATTCTTCTTACTATACCTGTCTCTTTCATATTGACCTCCGAGCATAGTATAAGCAAAGCAAATTCTTTTATGTATTCGAATATATACAAAAAATGCGCCTCGCTTAGAGACGCATTTTGTTGAATTATCGCCGTATTATCTTTAAATTGATTATTGCAACTTGCCGCTATACGTTCTTGCATTGATGCCGTATTCGCCAAGCGTACGCATAAATTCCTCCAATCCCGTCGTATTCTTGAGCAACAATACCTCGACGTCGGGATTGCCGTCCGCAACCTTGCTGAAAGAATTTTTTGTCAATTCCCATGGCACAGCCGAAGTGTAGCAAGCGGTGATTTTGCTTCCGAAGAAGATATAGTCGCCTACCTCTTTTATCGTCGTGGGAAGTTGAATATATTCAAAGTCCACGCCTGCAAAAGCGTAAGCCCTTATCGTAGATATATTCGTCAAGAAGTCGCCCTTTACGTCCAAAAATCTAAAAGTCTTGCCCATAGTATTGGAGGACGACGAATCGTAAGAGCCGTAATAAGCGTATACCGTCGAACCGCTCGTGTCGGTGAGCAAACCTTGTTGATAAGTGGAAGTCGTGTTGCCTTCTCTTTTGTTGTCTTCAAGTCTCGTGATGACGAAATTCTCATTTTCTGGATCGACTTTTATTACTCTTCTCGAATAAGTCGTGACGCTGTAGCTCGTGCCTCTGCCGGTGTATATAGCAAACGCGCCGTCGCCGATTTTCTCCACGCTCTTGCCTATTACGAAGTCGTCGTTGTACAAAAGTCTGAAGCATCCCATAAATGTCTTTGCGGGGATCTCCTTGATTTCCGTAGGCAACGTTACGCTCGTCAAATTCGTGCAGCCTTGGAATACGCCCTCTCCCATAGCCTCGAGTTGAGCGTCTTGGGCAATCACGAATTTATTTGCCGACGTACACTCTGCAAATGCGTTAGCGCCGATATTCTTTATCGTCTTTGGCAAAGCAAAGTACGTGAAATTGGTCTTGACGCTCTTGAACGCGCTTGCGCCGACAGTAACGAGATTTGGGAAAGAAAGTTGGTCGTTTTCTTTTGAAGTAAGCAAGGTATTGTAAAAAGCCCATTCGCCGATGCTCGTCACTTCGTTGTCGTTTGCCACTTCAAGGTCGCTGAATCTAGTGCATCCGTTAAAAGCGTAATCTCCTATCTTCTCAAGGGCTTTTGCAAAATGCGCTTCTACGATTGACGTACAACCGTCGAATGCGTGCGAGCCTATCTCAAGCAACGACGCAGGCAGATATACTGCATTGTTTTTGATTGCGCCCTCGCCGTCGGTGGAATAATTCTCACTGTTGTATATGAAGTTCAAAGACGTGCATTCTCTGAACGCATTTTCGCTTATCTCGGTTACTGTGCTCGGCATAATAACGCTCTTGAGCGATCTGCATCCTCTGAATGCTCCGCCGGGAATTACTTTCAAATTGCTTGGCAACACTACTTTTTCAAGAGCCGTCAAATCCCTGAAAGCCTCGTTGGCAATGCTAAAAGACGAATAGGTGCAATTAAACTTAATGGATTTTACAGACTCTGCCAAATCCTTGAAAGCGTCTTTTTCTATACCCACAACTCTGTTGCCCTTGACTTTGTCGGGAACTACGACGTCGGTATCGCTGCCCTCGTATCCGATTATAGTTGCTTTTGAGCCTTTGAGTTCGTATCTAAATCCGTCCGAATACTCCGACAGCTGTCCGGTGTTGACCAAAAGTCCTATCACCGTACCCAGCGAAGCCAGCGCGATTACGAATACTGCGACTACAACTATTATTTGTCTTGTCTTGTTTGTCATATTTACCTCATAACAAATTTCTCTGATTATAGCGAAGAAAGGCGTATAATGATTATTCCCATATCTCCGTTTTTATATTATAACATACCAAAAAGCAAATTACAATTATTTACGCGTCAATCGGCGAATATCTTGCGAATATATTTGAGGGCGATATTTATGCCGTCTACGCTTGCCGAAGTAATGCCTCCCGCATATCCCGCGCCCTCTCCGCAAGGCATAAGCCCCTCTACAGAACTGTCACCGCTTTCGCCGCGAAGTATTCTTATCGGACTTGAAGAACGACTCTCTACGCCCGTCAGAAGCGCGTCGCCGTCGGCAAATCCCTTGAGCTTTTTGTCAAAGACTTTTACCGCTTCCACAATGCTGTCGGTGACGTAATCGGGAAGGCACGCTCTCAAATCCGCTGCTGTCACTCCTATGGGATACGTAGGCAATACCTGTCCAAAACCTTGACTTGCTCTGCCCTTTGCCAAGTCTTCATATCTCTGACACGGAGCTTTGTACGAACCCGATACTGCATATGCTAGTCTTTCGTATTTGCGTTGAAATTCCACGCCTGCAAGAGGATTGCTACTCCCAAAATCAGAGGGCTGAACGCCGACCAACAAAGCGCTGTTGGCGTTGACGCCGTCGCGGGCGAAATAACTCATACCGTTGGTGACGACGGCGTTTTCTTCCGAAGTCGCCGGCATAACGTAACCGCCCGGGCACATACAAAAGGTATAACACGACCTTCCGTTGTCGAGATGACAGGACAGCGAATAATTTGCGGGCGGGAGTCCTTTTTGACTGCCGTACTGACCTACGTCTATTGCGTTTTGCAGATGTTCTATACGCGCTCCGATAGAAAAGGGCTTTTGTTCTATTGCGACTTTTGATACGAGCATCTCGAAGGTATCCCTTGCGCTATGCCCTATTGCAAGTATACAGCAATCGCAATCTATGCTCCAAAGACCTCTGTCCTTTGTTGCGACTTCTACCGCGACGAGCTTCCCGCCCTTCGCCTTGATATCGACGAGACGGCTGTCAAAATGCACTTCTCCGCCAAGAGCAATTATCTCTGCGCGCATATTCTTAATTACGCCTCTCAACTTATCCGTGCCCACGTGCGGTTTTGCGTCGTATAATATTTGCTCGGGCGCGCCGAATTTGACGAACTCTCCAAAGACTACGCCTATAAGTTCAGACCCCGTTCCCGTATTGAGCTTTCCATCTGAAAAAGTACCTGCTCCGCCTTCGCCGAATTGCAAGTTGCTTTGAGTATCAAGTACGCAAGTGTTAATAAAATCGTCAACGCTCTTTTGCCTCTCGTCTACGCTCTTGCCTCTCTCAATAATTATGGGGCGCAGACCTGCTTTGGCAAGCGTCAATCCCGCAAAGAGTCCCGCAGGACCAAGTCCCACTATTACGGGTCTTTTTGTAGGCGTGGGAATATCTTTAGGCAATATCTCCTCAATTCGTCGGATGGGCGGATTATATACGGTCGCTTTAGGGTGTCTTGCAAGGTATTTCTTTTCGCCGTTCAATTCCACTGCGACGCTGAGCACGTATCTGATACGGCTCTTGTCTCTGCTGTCTATAGACTTCTTGATTATCTCGCAACGTTTGATATCTTCAATACTTACGCCAAGCGTTTTGGCGGCGCCTTTTTTGACGTCGCTGTCGGAATAATCAATGGGAAGTTTGATTTGATCTGCTCTTATCATATCATATCCTTACTTGCGGTCATTGCGCTTGCCCAAGCCCAATGGAGATTACATCCTCCGCAAAGACCGTCAACGTCAACGCTCTCGCCTATACAATAGAGTCCGCTATGCAATTTCGACTGCAACGTACGCATATCCAACTCCTCAAGAGAAATTCCTCCGCACGCGACTTGCGCGTTGGCTCTCGAGCCTACGTCAAGTATATGTACCTCAAAAGCCTTGCAAGCCTTTGCCAAATCATCGGCTTTTTTGCGCGACATTACCCACGACCTGTCCATAGGTATTTGAGAAATGATATTTTGCGCTATCGCTTTATGAAGAATACCTTCAAGAGGCGAATACACGTTGCAATTTGAATATATAAATTCGGAAAGTTGAGCTTGCGAAAGGTCGGGTACAAAATCAATTGTCACCTTGCAACTCTCCACTTTATCTCTGTATCTTGCAAGAGCAGACGAAAGGCGGAATGCAAGTATTCCCGACAGCGCGCCGTCCTTGAATAAAAATTCTCCTCTCTCTCCCATAGTCTCTTTGCCGTTGATATACATTGAAGCGTATACCTTTGCGCGCACACCGTTTGCGCCTTTGAGTCCGTCGCACGACAGCGGGGCGATAGCGTATCTCAACGGTACTGCGCTGTGACCCAGACGACGCATCAGCTCAAGGCTGTCAAGTCCGCTCGTAGCGTTGCTGCCGCAAGCAAAAACGATTTTATCGCCTACGTACTCGCCTTTTGACGTAACTGCTTTCCATTTGCCGCCGCAAGGCGTCAATTCCTCGACGAGAGTGTCGCATACGATATTTACGCCGTATTCCTCAAGACGGCGAAGCAAAACGTTGAGCACGGTATTTGCGCTCTCGCTGTAGGGATATACTCTGCCTTCCGAATCGGATTTTGTCAAGAGTCCCAATTGAGCAAACTCTTCTATAACTCTTTGCGGCGAAAACTCCCGCAAAATATCTTTGACGAGATGGGTATTGTAATCTCCGAGCGCAATATTTACGTTGGTAAGATTGCACTTGCCATTGCCTGTCGCAAGCAGTTTTTTGCCGACGCGCTCGTTTTTTTCCAACACCGTAACACTCTTCCCGCTTTTTGCAAGTTGAAGAGCGCACATAAGTCCGCTTGCGCCTCCGCCGATAATCAAAATACCATCCGCCATAATACCCTCCGATTTATACGCTTTTATTATAGATTATTAAGCTGATACTTTGCAACAAAATCTTTTGTTTATCGCATACAAAAAGAAGCTGTTGCGAATTTTTATGCAACAGCTTCCTTCTATAATTATAGGACACCTCTCATATCCAACACTTTAAAATCATTTTGCTTTGACGGCTATCGCAACGTTGTAGGTAATACCTGCGTTTACCACGTCGTATGTTACGTCTATGGTCTTGAGTTTTTGTGTAGAAGTATTGACTACGACGCTTACTTTTCCGTTGGTAGCTTTATCGACACCCAAGAAAACGAGCGTTTCTTTGACATCCGCTTTGAACGTAGCAGTCTCGCCGTCGACGGTAAATTCGGAATTGGTAAAATACAAGTCATCGAATTCAAAACCTACGCCGTCTGCGCCAAACGCAATACTTGACACGTCGAGTCTGGGATCGATTTCCTCATTGCCGTCGGCATACTTATACAAAGTCGTACCGCTAGAGGTGACTTCGATTGTCAAGTCGCGCGAACCCGTCTTGGTGTCGCCCTGATAAGACGCAATCTTATACAAGTCTGCTTTGGAGAATGCGCCGTCGTCTTCCGCGGGGTCGCATCCTGCAAATACCGTCAAGCATACGAGGACAACGGCAACTGCCATTACGATAACTTTGCTTGCTCTCTTTACTCCTACGCTCTTTGCTTTCTTGACGGCTTGCGTATCTTGCTCATCCTCTTTCTTTCTCTTTGCGAAGAACATAAATCCTGCCATCAACACGCCTACTCCGCTCATAGAAAGCGCAACCGCCTTTGTTGCCGTCGAGCTCTTACCCGACTTACCCACAGCCGTAGCTCCCGCTTTTTGAGCGCCCGCTACGACGGAGTTTGCTCCGCGGAGGAGTTGCTCGTAAGAAGCTTGCAACTTGGCGTATTTAGCTTGGTCAATGCGCGACTTGTCTTCTTCAGATACGCTATCAATAAATGCAAGGACTTTGCTCTCGTACTCGTTGATATTGGAGAAGTCTATCTTTTCATACTTTTCAAGAGTGCTCTTTATTGCGGATATATCAATACCCGTATGCAAGTTGAGCACGATTTCATCGGACTGCAAGTAGTTGGTGCTGCCTGCAAATCTGACTTTGACGACGTAATCGGTATTAGGTTTGAGGTCGACGAAAGTATTTCTGTTGACAAAACTTGCGCCGTTGACGCTTACCTCCATACCGTCTATTTTACTAGTAAGCGAGATTCTGTCGTAGTTGACGGTGACTTTGATATCGTCTGCCGATACTTCGCGGACTGCTTTTTTAATATAGAATGGCATTATGTACTCGCCTTCGAAGATATTGGGATCGGCAGGAGTAATATGCTTGAAATACTGACCTGCATCCACCAACTTATCGTCGACGGATTCGCCGTTCTCTTTTCTACGGAGATACCTTCTGACGTATGTACCTTCTTCGTCATTTCTGTCATATACATATACGCCGTCCACTTGCTCTCTCGTATACTTGCCGTAAGCCTTGATAGAAGCGTCTGCATCTGTCTTAGAAAGACTTGAGATAGCCACGTATCTGAACACTCTGAACTTGAGCGCATTGAAGATCGTTTGGTTGGAAGTAATAACGCGGAAGTCTTCATATCTGTCCTGACCGTTGTATACTTCTTCGGAGCTGCGCAAGTTGACGAACTGTTCTACATTGCTTAAGTTTGCTCCGATTACGTGCAAATCGCCGGGAGTGATCGTGATATTGTAGTTGCGGTATCTCGGTACGATTATCTGAATTGGATTGCCTTGAGAGTCTACTGCTTCTTCAGTGATCCAATTGCCTTCTTCGTCAAGGAAGTCGAGGTCGGGTTCGAGACCGTTGAATAGTATTTTAACCACGCCATATTTTACGCCGAGGTCTGTATAGTACTCGTCGATATACATAGACGCCTTAAGATATTCGTAATCTTGAACAAACTCGTCTTCGCTGTCTGCTGCATATTCAAACGGCGCAAGGTATCTTTCACGATTGATTTCTATTGCCTGGTCTTGCGTATAGTAGTGATATCCCTCTTCTTCGTGAATACCGCCGCCTTCCGACGCAGGTCTGATGATAGGCGTCAACGAATCTGCGATAGAATAGATTCTGTATGCAGGCAAGACGTTGATAGATACGTTGCGCTTTGTGATAGTCATAATGATTTCAATACGCGTCTGGTACTCTTCGCCGAATACGACGGTATAGTTTTCATTTGACGCATCCGAAATAAACGCTCTGTACGTACCTGCATACGAAGGATTCTCCGTAGCCTCGGTAGACATAACTCCGTCGACAATCTCAAAGTAGCTATAGTTGAAGTCAACGTTGCTGAACGTTCCTTCGGCAAACGTAACGACCAGACTTGGTTTGTGAACTTCACCATTGTATTCATACTCAATATATTTGTTTCCATCCTCGAGTTGAACGTCGATAATGGTAAGAGTCTTAGGCGTGATATCAAAAGTAGCCGGTTCCACTTCAAGCTTATAATTCTTGTGCATATTGTTGTCCATCTCTTTGATTTCCACAAATACTGCATACGGATTACCCTGCTTATTTACAGAACTTCCCACTTTGATGTCGCCCCAAACGTCTACGAGCTCAATACCGTCGTCTTCAAGGAAATCTTTTTCACCGATGACCGTCACTCCCAAATATTCCGGCAATGGGTCGCGGTAGATTACGCTGTTGGTATTGAGGTTTACCTTTACCTTGACGGTTCTCGGGTTGATTACATACAACCCACTCTTACCGTTGTTATCAATAATAATTATATAGTTATCAATTTTATTATATGTATCCAAGGTAGGATCGTCCAAGTGCGCCTTATCCGTTCTATGTGAAGCGTCATTAGGTATGCTGATGCTGTAGTCTCCGGCGAAAGCGCGGGTATCAAGATTACTTAATACCGGCAAAAGCACTATATTATCCTCTGCAAGGAATTGGTCTTCCTTCTTGCTGCTTGCGCTTGCGTAACTCCATGCTCTGATACTGTCTGCAGCCCAAGCTCCGCCAGTAAGTTCAGGCAATTCATCGCCGTATTCTTTAGTTTGTTTGTTGAGCGATACAGTAACAGTCCTCTTGGCAATATCTATACGATAATCATCATATACGACGTTATAATTGTCTTTGGTATTTTCATTTATTTGCCAACCTGTAGTAGTGGTACCGACCTTGAAGTCAATATCTATTTTGATATCGTAACTACCTGCGTCAACAGGATCGTTCACCCAAATATCCGTGCCTACCTTATTAAACGTAAAGACAGGGATACTCGAACTATATTCATACGTAATGATACCGCGCTCGGAAGATTGTCTATTAAACTCAATGCCGAATCCGTATTCCGAATCGAAAACTGACTTGCCGTAAGCAATTTCCAATTGTCTATTCGTAGGATTTACCTTATACTTAAGTCCAACAGTTCTCTTTTGAATCGTCACGTCGACCGTGATCGAGCCATCGTTATAATTGGAATCTTCTTCGTTGATGAATTCGTATTTGATTTGATATGCGCCGGCATTAAAAGGCTGTTGCGTTATCATTTCAACGGGTTCGCCGTCAATTATTTGATAATTGGTAATTTTATTGAAAATCAAAGGTATTCCACCCGCGCCCACGACTGTGACGTATGGATCGACTTGGTCCTTTACGAAAAAGCCATACGGATAGGAATAACTTGGCTTTACGCTCAATACTTCGACGTCCGCCTTTGTGATTTCGATGATGAACTTAGTCACTTCCGGTAATTCATAGTTGCCGGAGTTGATACCGCTTTGCAGACTCATTATCATTTGGAATTTGCCTACGTTGCGCATGTTCAAATCTTCGTCGCCGATAGCAAGATAGTCAAATTTGACGATATTACTGTCCTTGGCAAGCACGTTGTAAAGTTTTAATTTTGCCTTTGAAGCATTTGCTTGCTGTTGGGTCTCAAAGATTTCCATATCGTCCGCCAACGTCATATCTTTTGCCGCATACTGTAATTCTATTTTGTAAGCGTCGTCTTCTATTTCATCAGTATATCCATTGATCAAACTTATTTTACGTTGTTTGATTACGAAGTCTATGCTGTAGTCGGCGTATGTTGAGCCCATAGAAAGTTCGTAATTAGTGTTGGTCAAACCTGTGACGACAATTTTATACGTACCTGCGTTGACACAACTGTCTACCTTTATGTACTCTCCGGTATAACTATCCAGCATTCTGTACTCGCAGATTGCGCTGCAAGTATCTCCGTTTGTCAACGTATCTTTTGGGATATCGCTGCTAAACACAACGGGATTGCCGTCATATACAGTGGTAAATTGACGGTAAGAAGTTATTGCGCCCGTAAGCTTGTCGTATATACGTCCGCTATCTTCGTTCTCAACAATGTCACTGTCGTGTCCCCAATCTATTGAAGCTTGTTTTGGCCTAACTTCTTGAATTATTCTTTTTTGCCAATCTGTTTGTTTTTGACCGCCTCTGACGGGCATATAACCCTCGTGCGCGGCAGCGTACTTCTTATAGTCGGGATCGTCGTAAATATACGACACGTATCTGTACATCGTACTGACGAATTGAATATAATTGTAGTTACGTCCGTCTGTACTTTCCATATATAAGTAAGACTTATACGTATCTGGAGATACTATACCGTCAGACATTCTTACCGGCACGTTGCTCTTATTTCCGACGGATAACCAATAACTCCTATCCGTCAAAGTCCTGATAGATTTAGTGCATGCCTCATCGTAAAACAATTTCAAGCCCGGAGCCGTCAAGCTTGCGCCGTATCTTACAAAGTCCAAAGTGACGTCGCCTGTAGTTGGATTCTCCTCCAACAAATTTGAATAGGACAACTTGTAATATACTGCTTTTCCGTGCGTATATTGAATAGTATAGTTTTCGTTGATACCTCTTTGGATTTCCGTATGTGTGACGTTGAATTTCTGTGCATCCTCAAAAGAAGTCGCCTGATCGTAGTAATACTCAAGATCGGTTTTGTTAGTAGCCCTGTTGGTAACAGACTTTGACCACAGAATCTTGTCATCGCTTTTCAAATCATAAACAACCCACAAAGGCGAATCCTCTTCATTACCCGAAAATGTCAAATATGCATTTTCAGCGGAAGCTGGTACAAACTCTCCCGAACCGTCGGTCTTGCTAAGTACGTCTTGTATAAGTATGTTCGTGGAATAGTATCTGCCTTTATTGTCTCCGTTTACTCCTTTTGTTGCTGAATAGTCAAAACCAATGGAGAACGTTGTACCCGAATATACTTCTTTTGTCATATATATATCGCTTACGTTGCTTTCTCCGTAATTGAGCTGACCTGCAGCGCCTATTATTAAATACTGAATTGTATTATCTTCAACGTTTGTTGGTGAATATTGAGTATCTTGCGTCAAATAACTTGCATAACCCGTCCAGTTGTTGATAATTCCTTTAATTGTTCCGATGGTTTCTACCTTTCCGGCGAGAGAACCCTGTCCACCATCCAAGTCGTAAGCCGATATGCCCGCAACTATTCCCGAGAAGGAACGCGTTCTGTTGTCTTTAGGATTGACGCATCTGGCATCAAGATTACCGCTACCTTCAGTCAAGATATTGAATACCTTGGACCCGTTTGCCATCCAGCCTACTACTCCGCCGACCCATGCTCTTGCGTAACATTTCCAATACTCTAATGACGTTGCGCCTTTGTTTTGACCTTGAACGCTCAAAGATATGTTGCCTTTCAGAGTAATCTTACTGTTGGACACAACAGCGTTTGAAGACATAGTGCCGACGTATCCGCCCAAAGCAAAGGAGTGCCTTGACATGGTCTCTTGTCCATAATTAGCGAAGCCGCCTGCCGAACTCGTCCAATCGGTATCGGCAAAGAAGGTTATATTTTTTCCTATAGTAAGAGAACAGTTATCTATCGTTCCCAAAGAATATGCGACGATAAGACCAAAAGTGCCGCAATTGCTTGTTGAATAAGACAAGTCGATATTCTTGTCATAGACAAATTTACAATTCTTTATTACCTGATTTGGGCGCAAATAACCGATAAGTCCCGCATGCAAGTCAAGATTTGCTCTTGTGTCCTTAGTTCCCGCATAAGTATTAAGCGCCGAATCGTTAAACAGACTTCTATCGACTGCGTAAGCGGAATCTTTGTCAGGATTTTGCTTATCGGACGTATTAGCCAACGACTTCAATTCAGCGGTAGTATTATCAGTCGCCAAACCCGTAGCCGTAAGCGTAATAGTATGTCCGTTACCATCCAATACCGTGACGTTTGCCGACATAAGTCTTCTTGTAAATTTTCCGTCCCAAGAGAAATCTGGAATATCTTTGACAAGATAACCTTTTCCGCTGCCGGAGGCCAAGAAATTTCTCAAGTCGTTGGCATCATTTATTGCAGTTCCTTCGTTACTGGTCACACCGTGGACTTCGCCGTTGGCCATCACGCCGTTCAACTTTTGCACGGTTGGATTCGGGGTGGTAGAATCTGCGCTTGCAATATTCTCCTTGCCCTGTCCCGCAAATGAAATGACCAGCGCCAAAAGTAATATAATAGTTATTCCCAAAAACGTTAAAGTCTTCTTTTTTGTCTGTGTCATAATTCTTCCTCCATATTATACAATGCCTGCTTTCTTTCTCTTTTTGACCACGACTACAGCCGTAACCGTCGCAGCAACCATCAGTACGACTACAGCGGCTATTGCGACCCAACCGTAAACGGATATTTCCGCGCTGTTGATTTCGCCTACGTCAACTGTCCAATATCTATCGAGCTTATAGTTGGTGTTTGGGATAACGAGCCATACCGTGTATCTACCGTCTGCAATGACTCCGTTTTCGTCAGGCGTAACTATTTCGCCGTTGCTCTCGTCGCCCTTGACGTACTTGCGATATTGCAAAGCGCACTCGACTTTTGTTCCGTTTGAATCTACAAAATAGCCCTTGTATTCGCTGAGGCTGATTCCGCTCGGAACTTTGCCAGGCAAATCCTTGTTTATCTCTTTATAAGGCAAATCAGCCTGTCTTATCATGATTTGCGTCTTGAGTACCAAGTCCTCAAAGTTGGGTGAAGTCAACTTAACCTCGCCCGTATAGTAGGACGGACCCACCTCCGGATCGACGTACACATTGGTAGCGTAGTAGTGACCTTCGCCTCCGTTGACAATCACCGACTCTCCGTTATAAGTGTAATTACCGTTTGAGTCGCGTTCAAGCCCTTCAAAAGCTATTGCGTGTCTCTTACCGTCGTACACGACGTTCAAAACTTTTGCGCTTACGCCTTCCATAGTAGCTTTCTTGATCGTTACTTTGGCTTGCAACTCCTTAGTCGAATATCCGTCTTTGGATACGCTCATCGTCACGGTATATTCTCTTGCATTGACAAAATTTAATTGTTTGATTGCCTCGTTGGCGTCGAATCCGTCGGCATGGATTCGCGTTGTTCCGTATTGGAACGTAATTTTCAAATCCGAGTAGCCCAACAATCCGCTTGCCGTAGGCAAATGCTTTTGTCCGTCGTAGACCGCCTCGATTGAATTGAACGTAATGCCCTTGAGTTCTGCAGGGTTGATAATCATTACTACGTCAATCGAACTCCTATCGTAATCGTCGTTGCCCAAATAAGATACTCTATACTCGTATCTTCCAGTCTCGGAGAACCAACCTCCACCTTCGCTTGGGCTATTGGCAACGTCTACGTAACTTCCCCTGTCGTTCTTATATTGAACTTTGACGATTCCGTCTGCGGAAGTGCTTGCCGACCACAGTTGTTTGTTGCTTGAAGATCTGACTTCTGCCACTGCGTCAACCAAGTTAAACGAACGCTTCTCACCAGTGAAATAGTATTCCAATGAGACGTCTTCCATTCTGACTTCCGTCTTAGCTCTTTGAATGATGAGATATCCTTCTGCATAGTCGCTCTTTGGGAAGAAGTTGGGGTTGTCTTTTGTGACAAATTCGACTTTGACGAGATAGAATCCTCTTTCCGTAGGATATTCCGTCATGGCGTCGTCGCTCGGTTTTCCGATTACTCTTCCTTCAGCCGCATTATACGTAGCGCCTTCGAGATACTCATAATATTTTATCGACAAATCGCTTTCTTCATAGAGATCTTTCGATCCTTCGGGAATAATCAAGTCATATTGCAACTGTCCCTCAGTATAGTCTTTAACTCTCACGCCCGTGGTAATATCCAACTGACCTCTGGCGATGTTGAATTTGAAAGATGTTTGTCCGCTTACAGCGTAATTGTTGTCAGGCAATGTGATATTGATCGTATACAATCCCACTGCGCTCAACGTAGCGACGGGTCTTTCGCCGAGAACATACTCAATGTTAGCCTTTTGCGTCTCTCCGTTGACGTCTACATAAGTACCGGTAATGGTATGCGAATTGCCTGCCGTAACGCCGGTAGGTATGTTGCCGACAACGTCTGAGTTATCGAATATCAAATCAACGGCAACGGGTCTTTGCTTTATTTCGATATTTGTCGAATTGACGATATATTCGATATTTTCATATCCGTTTGGCGCAATACCTTTGACAAGATATTGATTTATCGTCGCTGTCGAAGAAGCCTGCGTATCAATCTTCACAGGCACATATTCGTCCGTAGCCTCGACGTACACTTCGATTTCGGTGGGCACTTCGTCGCCGTAGTAATATATCTTTTGGCTGTTGAATGCCTCTTGCTCGCCAAGCTCGATAGTGATTGTCACCTTGTTGATTTTGGCGTCTTTCTCGCAAGTCTCCCAATACGTGTCTTCCTCTACTTCGACGTCCTCGAAAAAGTCGATTTCTGACAAATCCGTGAAATATACGATATAGTTGTATCCGTCCACGCCCGTCAGAACTACTCTGAACGAAACTTTCGTATTTCCAACTGCTGACGACGTATATTTCACCTCGACGGGAACTATGCCGTTCTCGCCCAAAACTATAAGCGGTCTTGACATTCCTGCAGGCGAGTAAATTACGCCCAAATAATCGTCGGAATAGAATCCGTCTTCGTTGTTAAGTTCTGAAAAATCGGCGTAGAATTTATACTCTTTCTTGTACTCGTCCGTACCGTCGTATTGCTTGTCAAAATACTCTGCTCTTTCCTCTTCATTGAGCAAGATATCCTCGACGGTCTTTTTCTCGCCGTTCTCATACGTGAACACGTTGTTGAGATTGGTGTCGAGATAGATACTTGCAAGTCTCAACCAAATAACGTACTTACCTATAGCGTCGTTCTCATAGCGTTCGCCTTCTGCATTAAGCGGGAATACTTCGTCTTCATACAAGCCGGTCTCGTTGATCATCTTTATCTTGAAATCGTCGCCTATACCAGTGTATATATCGCCCATATTCCAATTTATCGTTAAGACGCTATCGTTTCCGCTGACGGCGCTTTCATTCAAGAGATCTTCGCACGGAATCCAAATATCGCCGCCTTGCTCATTTCTTTGATAAGAATAATACAGTCTCCAGTCAGACTTACCGAAAGTAGCGGTATATGTAACCATAACGTTTTTGGTACTGTAATTAAAACTACCGTCCGTTCTATACGAAGAGTATTTAAATTTCAGTTTTCCTTCGACTCTGTCTACGTTGATTTGCAAAGGCACAATCGTTTCGTTACCTCTTGCGTCGACGTACTTTAATTCCTTAAGATCGCTGTCGTTGATGGTGACAACAACATTTCTGTCGCCGTTGCTGTTGAGGACTTCGTCTTGGATATAAGATTCCGTAGCCGCTACAGCGATACCCGACTTGCCGTTTTCTATTACGGAGAATTTTGCAAGAACTTGATTTTTGGTCCAATGCTCTGCAATATATTCAAGGTCGTCGTCTGTCAAAAGTCTCTCCACTCCGTCTTCAAGCATATAATATTCAATTTCGCTTACTTCTGGAGCTTCCGTGTCAATACGCACGATTCTGCTATCGCTGACCGCAACGACGACGTCCTCGTTTGCGACGGTATCTCTCTTGTATGCGTAGAATGTATATGACGTACCGTTCTTACCCGTACCGGCTTTAATTATAAATGACGCGCTTGCCGAATTATCTTCGCGGATATATTCTACCTCGTCTGCGCTAACCGGTCCGCTTGGGAAAGCTCCGTTGCGTTGGAATGCGATGCTGTCAAAGTCGCTTGCGCTGTCCATGGCGAGTTCAAACGTGACTTGATCCTGCCAACCGTCGGTAGTAGTCGTACCGCTGCCGAAGTTGAGTTTACCTTGCAAAATAGTAAACATATAATTACTCGTAGGCTGCCAAGCAAGCATTCTTTCCGCTTCACTGTAATATGCGTAAGCGCGCTCGCCGACGAAAGTCTCAAGCTTCATTGTGTAAGTACCCGGCATATAAGTCTGCGAAAGAGCAACTTCTTTGTTACTACGCGTTATTTTCCATAGCGCCGGATTATTAAACACACTCTTATCAAATGCGTCGTAATTGGTCATTGTTACGGAAGGAAGATTAAGCGGGTCGGAAACACCGTGATACTCCTTGATTAAATTGCCGTTGGTACCGTTGGTATCGACGTATTGCACAGATCCCATTCTGCCAAACTCGTAATTATATTTACCGTTGTTTTTAGAAGATATCAAATATATCTCGGCGTAAATCGGCTCATCGCGGAAAACGTCAATGTGGCTTGAAGTTTCACCGAATAGGTCTGTAAACTGAGCCGACCAGATAAAGCCTCCGCCTTCACCCGTTCTCATTTTGTATTGCTGATAACGCGACTTGGAGCTGTTCATATCAAAATCATCCATAGCGCCGCTTGCTTTGAATTCGTCGTGTCCATCGGCAACTATATGTACTCTGATATCGTAAGTAGGATTATCTATATCAAACATAACGGTCATCGCGCCGCCGTCGGTGATAGGATTGATTTCCAACCAATTTCTGATATTACCAGAAGAATCCAACACCAACTTGCCGTCGGTTGACTTAGGCTGGACGGCAAATGAAGACGTATTTGTTTCTGCCAAAGCGTCGAGATTATAAAGTATTGCCAAACTCTCTATTTCGTCGTCAGTTCCCACTGCGTCAAAGAGCGAACCCATTGATTCTTGCGGTTTATTATTGAAGTTGGAAAATCTGGTACCTCTCCATGAAGAAATAATACCTTTTATCTGTCCTTGTTGCACTTTCGTTCCGCTATTACAGTCGGAAATCGTTGTCTCATTGGCTATCTTGATACAACCTCCTGCAACGCCTCCGGCATACGCTCTGAACTTTTCATCCTTTGCCGCTCTGTTTGCAAAAGCTTTGACTTGTCCGCTGCCCGACAAAGAGCAGTACGTAATCTTTGCCGTGCCCGCGTCTATATTTCCGACGATTCCGCCGGCGATCGCCATAGAATTGTGTTCATCCGTAAGCGCAAATGATGTAGCCTTACCTTTTGCTCCCGCAAAGATACCCGTGCCTTCAGCCAAATCTACCCAACAATAATTGATAATACTGTTGTCCTCTATTCTTCCTGCTATTGCGCCTGCATAAGCGGAATTCTCCTGGAATTGTCCCGTCTTTTTCTGGCCGCTCGCTACGCCCGCTTCTCTTTTGATTACCGTGAAAGCATTTTTGACGTTGACTTTGATATTGTCAATGACTCCGTTATATCCGTTGAGTCCCGTGATAATACCCGCGGAAAAAAGACCTTCCTTTGCAGACAATATTCTGTTTGACGTTGCCATACCCAAATCGCCTTCTTTAGTGCCGGTCTCACCCCAAGTGGCGCTGATTATGGTATGAGGAGAGGTATAATTTACGGTAAAGTCTTTCAAAGTACCGTAGTTTTGCGCAACCAAATAGCCCGTATACTCGTACCATATGTCAAAATTATCATATCTTCCGGCTCCGTTTCTATTGCTTAATCTAGGCTCATCCGTATCTCTTACTTCTGTAGAAGAATTGGAAATACCTGCTCCGCCGTAGATATTTATCGTATGTCCGTTACCGTCGAATATTCTACCTTTTTCAAAAATAGCGTCCGAACTGCTGACGTTTACGGTATAGTATCCTTCAATAGTACTTGGAGGATTGTAAGCTATACCGACGTCTTGCGTCAAAAAGCCTATTTTCTTTTTACTGATCGCCACGTTGCCCGTGAGAAAGTTATACAACTCTCCGCCGTTGTTTATCGCATAGATAGTATCGGAACTTACGCCGTATTTTTGCGCCATCGCGCTCAAATCCAAACTAGCGGAAGTCGTGCCGTTATCTCCTTTATATTCCGCCATATACAGCGTGTCGCCTGCGGCAGCCTGCGCCTGAGGTTGAGCGTCTTTCAAGAATGCCACTGCAACCAAAGACAACACAAGCGCTATTACGATAGCAACCGATATTAGGCTAATTCTTTTTAAAGTCTTTGTCTTCATCCCATTCTCCCCCATTAGTTCGTACCGTCGTCTTCTACCATTACGTGGACTTTCATAATACACGTTTGGGCTATGTCTCCGCTACATACCGTTACTTCGATATCCATTGCGCAATCCACAGCTTGATCGAGGTCTACTACGCTTCCGACATTGACTCTTAAGTCGGTGTATATAATATTGCCGTCTGCGTCCTTGCCGGATCTAATCGTAGCTCTATTGCTATCCATGTAATTTATCTTAGTGAGGTCAATCGTAACTTCATATTGACCCATTGAATCGTCGTCAAATACGATATTCTTGGTGAGCGTAAGTTTTTGAGTCATCTTAGCCGTTTCGCTCAAGTTCGTTCCGCCTACCATAATGTAGAGAACTTCGTTGTTGAAAATACCTTTGACTCTCTTTGCTCTTACTTCCACGTCTACTTTAAACGGCTTGTTCAAAGCAGAGACGTTGAACAACTCATTCTTAGCCTGTACCTTCGTCTTGACGGTATAGGTATCCGAAATGCTGTAGTTGATTTCCGTCAAATCCCAAGTGATAGGCACGTTGAAGCACTGTCTTACTTGAGTAGATACGATTGACTCCTTGTTCCTAGCAACAAAGTCTTTTACGTAATCTATATCATCGCTGACGTAGGTCGCAGGTTCGCCGTCCTTGGTGTATTCAATGACGTATTTCAAGAAGTTTCCGTATTCCTTGGTTACTTCGCCCGAGCATGTCGGCAAAGTTCCGATTATCTCAAAGGTCTCGAGATCCAACGAACCCACAGTCTGATACAAGTTGACGTTGTCTACATATACGTCGTAAAGTCTGTTGCCTTTCTCGTCCATCTTATAGATATACGGGTCAATAGCCATATTCGTCAATTCAGACTTGATAGAACTTCTGTCAATTATCTCGACGTTGATATCAAACGAATACTTATCGCTGAGTCTAAGCGTAGCCTTGAGATTCTTCTTGCCTTTCATGGTTATTTCGAAGTTTCTTATCCAGAGACTGTCTTTCACTTTGAGTACGGACGTCTTACCGTTCGTATATTTTACCGTAACGCGACTCGGGAATGGATTCATTCCGTAATAGAGAACTTGTATCGGGTCGATGTAATACGTTCCGCCTTTAAGTTCGCTTCCGTCGACTTCGATACCCAAAGGCACACGGTCTTCAACTTGAACGTTGACGTACTTTTCTTGCAAGAGCGTACCGTTGATTTTGCTGTACTCGACGATTTGTCCAGTTTGCTTATAGATATATGGATCGAAACCTATTACCACGTCAAACTGTCTGAATTGAGCGGGTCTTTCGGGATCGATAACAAAGTTATCGTCACTGAGTTCCTTCCAAGCAATCGGCATATCGTATACCGCGCCGTTGGTGAATTGAACGTAAGCGTGATCCGGGAAGTACTTGACTCCCTCGTCGTTGACAAAATATTGGAATGGATCTATGAAGAGCGCAGATTGCTTCAACGCTTCGTCAAAGTAAATTGCCTCAACCTCGTTTCTCATTACGGCAACGTTGGTCTTCTTGAATGTCCAAGTGAACGAACTGTTTGGATATGCGCTGTTGTCCAAAGCCACGTCGACTGGATTTACCTTATCGTTGTTGTTGTTCCAATCAAATACGACGTTTTCGAGATTCTTCCACACTACGTGGACGTCCTCGTCATACTCTTGTTTGGTGTTGGAGTCGAGATAATTTGCTTCCACGACGCTCGGGAAAGGATTCTCCTCGCCTCCGCCTATCATGTACATATAGTACTTATACGGATCTATATTGATGGTATTGACGGCGTCGTTGATAGTCAAGGAGTAAACTTCCTTGGAATTAACTACGAAGGTCAATTCTACCGTTTGCGGAGCGCTGCCGTCAAATGCGGCAATCGTCGTCGTGATTGTAAACTTACCGCCGCTTACGTTTGTAGAATACTTACCGCTGTCAAGTACTCTGCCAAAGAGATTCTCCGTAGCCTCGGTAGTATTCCAACCGTTGAGTACGTCAAGTCCCACTGCCTTTCCGTCGGGATACTTGAAGAAGAGCGTCTCGGGAGTAAAGTCCTCTATCGTGGAGGTCTTTGTCTCCGTGTTTGGATTGATGTTGAACTCATACAAATCGACGTTGATATTGGTGCCTTCGCTTCCGTCGATTATGATTTTGTTGACGGTGCTGTCGAGATAGTGTATCGTCAACGGCAGCGTCGTACCGTTCTTGAACGATACGGTAGTTTCTACGTCATGAGCCTCGTAATCTTGCGGTCTCCAATCTCCGAAGCTCATATATTCGGTGTTTATCTTAATCAATTTGTCGCTTTCGGTATGCACGACCAAGAAGTCCGGCAACGAATCGTCGTAAGCGTGCATCTCAATATCGTCGATGGAGACGAGACTACCGCTTTCGCTCTCAGGATATATTAAAATCGGTAACGTCTTTGTAACGTTGTTGGAGAAGCTTGCGGTTGCTATTACTTTAACGTAAGGTCTTCCACCGTCATCCGGCACTTTCGGATTTTGCAACGCTGCCTTAAGATTTGCAGGTCCCATAACTTTATTTCCGCTTTCAATCTTAAAGGTGACGTTGGCTCTCATGATAGTGGTACCCTTTTGGTAAATCGCTATCTTATCCGTGAAGTGCATCTTAATAATTTCATCTACGCCGTCGTCGTATGATGAGTAGACGTACGGAATGAACGGTATACTCGTCGGAATATCCGCCCAAGTCACGAGTCCGTTGTTTGCGCCGTCCGCCGTAGACTCTCCCACGCTCTTTGAAGAGTTGTAGATAAATATCTCTGTAAAGAATCCTATTGGATTGCCGGCTTTTGCAGAACTTTCATCTTTCCAATAGCCTCTTGCGTCCTTGCTCTTGTCGTACGCTATAGGTTTAGTAGGATCATTATCAACGTAAATATGCTCGCCGTTATCCTGTCCTCTGAAGTGGATATTGGAAATCGTTGCGTCCACGATGTTGACTTCCAGCGTAGCCGTATTCCATACCGCAAACGGCAACAAGCCCGATACGATATTTCTAACCTGATTGTATACGCTGTTTAGTAAAGCATCAGTGATTGCCAAGCTTGCCAAAGAACCACCTACGCCGCCAATAGCACCTTTGGCAACGTCTTTAAGCATATCGGTAAGATTGCCTTGCAAATCTCCCCAGAACGTGTTGTTCTTTTTATTTGCACCGTAAGTCTCTCTCGTCCAAGAAATGAGGTCGAGATAGCTCTTGCTGAACATATCAGGAGCCATTTCCTTAAGATTTATTATTGATTCGTGTCCCGAATTCTTTGCAAAGACGTATCCCAAAATATCGTCAATGAGTTTGTTGATAAGATACGGGTCGAATTCTATCGTTACGTTGAAGGTTCCGTTGGCTCTCAAGTTGAGCATAATGCCTCTTTCACCAAGCAACTTGATTATATCAAGTTCTGCAAACACTTTTGCAATTCCCGTAGGCTCATCGGCAGCCGCAGGCTCGGCATAAGTCGTAGGCTCGCCTGCCGCAAGCGTCTGTGATTCGGTGTTATTACCGCTGAGCATTCCGTCTATCGAAGAGAAAAGATTGTCGATTACTGGAGCAAGCATACCTACGAGATCAAGATCGATATATTGCAAACCTACCGCCTCGCCTATGTCAACGACGAAGTTGACCAAATTCGAGCAAATCGCCAACATCATCTGTCCAGACGTTTTTCTGTGGTCAAGTACAAGATATACGAGCGCTTTCATATCTTTCCCGCTTGCTTGATTATCGTTGTACATTGTCTTGTTGATATGTCCGAGAGTTATTAAGAATGAACCTTGAGGAGCAACTGGAGTTCCCTTGACGCCTTCAAGCTTCTTGCCTGCCGAAGCCGTGACCTTCTCAATGATAATTCTCGTATACAGCTTATAGTCGTCTATATATCCGTAACCGGTCTGACCGTGGAGATTGACGACGTCATTTGTATAGTTTGCCAAGTCGATGGTAAAGCCTATATCTAGATTGTTGAGCAAAGTGGTAACGAATCTTTCTCCATTCGTTGCGTCCCAGTCGGGTACGTCGTCGAAGTCGACAGGTATTTCTACGTCTCTGCCGAGCGACAGGCTGAGAGCCAAATCCATGGTGATATCTTCTACCGTAAAGCCCAGCTCGAATCTGTCTCCAAAGAGGTCGAGTTTACCGTCCAATCCGAGATTGATACCGAGGTTGACACCCACCAATTCTTCGAGCATACCGTTGATAATAGCAGACGTAAAGTTGATTACGATTGCCGTATTCTCCAAATGGATTGCCTCAGTCAAATATTTGATGAAGTCTTTCAACTCAAGGTTTTCGCCTATCATAGCCACGCCGCTGTCCGCCGCGACTTCCTCGCTCAAAGCAAGCTGATCTGTGCCTTCGGGAGATGCGCCTACGGTCGGCAAGCCTGCGTTCTTCAACAAATCGTTGATTATATCGTTGAGATCGAAGTTTCCGATATTTCTGATAAGTCCGTCAACCATCGAGAATACTTTGGTTACGATTGTCGAATTGACTATCTCGCCGCTGAACAACCCCAGACCCGTGAGGTCTACGATTATGCTGTTACGGTAGATATACAATCCCAATATATTCTTCTGCTCGTACTTCAATTCAAGCGAGATCTTACTGTTGGAGAATCTCGTCAAATCAAGATCCCAAGACAATGCAAGTTGAACATGAGTGCTCCAATCGTCGAGGTCAAGAGACATCGGCAAATCAAGCTTTTTACCTGCGTTTGCCAAGACGTTGTTGATCAAACGCGTGAGATTCATCTCATTGTCGAGAGTATAAAGATCGATATCGAGTAGTACGGAAGCCTTACCCACTGTAGTGAGAATTGCGTCTATAAGGTCAGACTTATAATCGTCAAATTCTTGCGCTTTTTCCTTGATAGGATACTTGTGTTCGCCGAGATTACCCACGATAACGGGGTGCTCTGCAGTTCCTGCCGCAAAGACGAGTTCCATGTTACTGCCGTAATTATACTCTTTCCTCGTGTAATATACGACGTTGGGATTTATATTCTCTTCGTTTTCAGGCTTATCTTTGATATTTCTGTAAATCTTGCCTTCTTCTTTTACGATACGCTGGTCTTTATCGTCAAAGTAGTATACCGCTTCTCCGTTTTCGTCGACTTTCGGTATGAAATCTCCGGTAAAAGTGAAGATAAATCCGTCTTTTCTTCCAAGCTCGAGTGACAAATCCACTTTCATAAGGCTGAGTGCCTCTGCGAGGGTATTGCCCAATTCAGTCTTCGTAGCGCTGAGCAATGCAAGAATTGCAGCCAAAGAGATAGACGGTACGAATTTATCCGTATTAAACCAAAGTATGATTGCTTCAGCGGGAGCGACTTCACGCGCTTGAGCGTAGGTCGCAACGCCCGACGTACTCATGCTGCTGCTCGACGCGCTTTGCGCTACGACTTGAGACGTAAATCCAAGCAATTCTTTGAAGTCAAGTTCGAATTTCAAATCTCCGCCCTGTACGCCGATTTGGTTAAGCAAACCGCCTATTACGTTGTCGAGAAGCGAATATAGCAAATCCGTAAAGTTGAGAGAGAAACTCAACTTAGGCAATACTATGCCAGCTATATTAAAGTTGGATATATCTATATAAATATTATTATTATATCCGTATATACCCAACAAGACTTTGTCAGGCTCTATAATTTGATGATTACCTACTCTTATACCGCTTTCCGTCTTCATCTCAAGGACGATCATGGATTCTGCCGTATTTACCCTATTAAGCGCAATTTGCAAGTTTAGCGACGCGTCGAGAATAAAGTCGTTGTCAAATGTCCACAAAATGCTTGAATTCTCTACTTCGGATACTCCGAATCCCGCAATAAACGGCGCAAGGTCGTAAGTGCCAGCATCGAATTTCAAAGAGAAACCGCTGCTGAATCTTATTCCGCCGAGCAAATGCTCTATCACTCCGTTGAGAGACGTGAGGTAATTAGTCGAGTCAAGTTTGACTTTGCTGTCTATATAGTCGGGCAAATCTTCGTCCTTAAGACCGATGAAGAATTCTCCCAGCGAAAGTTTAATTGCGACAGCCGGATCGGTGATAATAATCGTCTTGTCATCTTTTCCGACTATTTCCGCGGTATTGTTGAGCGTGGTTTCGATAGTGACGCTCTCAATTCCCTTTTCATACGTGTTGATTGACAATACGATATCGCCGATCTCTTTTGGCAAAGATATCTCTTTCAATGCCGGTATGAGACCGCCGAGAATACTGAAGAAATTGTCGTTGACGACTACTTTGATACTCGTATCGTCGGTATATATATTAGGTTCTTGCTTTACTACGCCGTTTTCGACTACCTTGCCCATGCCCAAAAGATTTGCCACCATATCGACAAAACTTCCGATACCTGCCGCAAGCTTATAACTTCCGTCGTCTTCGCTTGCAAGCGCAATTACGCTCGCATTAGAATTTGCCATTACTTTCTGCACTGCCGACATACTCGAAAGATTCAGCGAACCGTCGTTGTTGACAGTCAGTTCTTCTTTGCGAAGACCTGCAAAATCAAGTCCGAATACGCCGTCGATAGCGTCGGAAACGAGATCGACGAGTTTGGATACCAAGTCGTTGAGACTTGCATCGAGTTTGAGATTGAGTCCATTGAGATAATTGGGCAACATATTGTCCGTATTGAGATAAAAACTACCTTCTTTATAGTAAATTCCCAACTGCGGCTCCACCTCTGCCAGCGTGCCGTCAGTATTGATAAGGAACAATTCTATCGCTATTTTATTATTATCTTGAGGTAACTTGTCATAGTTGAGATCCAAGTCGAGCTTAAATGACAGTCTCACTCCCGTACCGCCGTTGAGAAGCAACAATCCGTCGGGAATCATCATCGTAGATGATGCGCCGAGGAAGCCGTTGATGAGTCTGCCGATATCGAAATTCTTACTTTGACCGTTTTCGTCTTTGACGGAATCGACAATCAAGTCAATGGAGAATTGCAAATTCGTGAAACTGAATTCGGTTACGGTCGTCTCCATTCTGTCCGCCAAGTCGGACGGGAAACCTATATCAGCATCCGCTTTGTCGCGCACGTCGATTGACACGCTGAAATCAAATGTTTCCTTATTAGTGCCTTTATCCACGCCGCTGACGCCCACGTTTTCGAGAACGCCGTCGTTTTTAAATTTTGCATTTATATATAAAGTATCGTCGGGAATTAGATTATTCAAGTATGTAATGAGAGGTCCAAGATCGATGGGAATGTCAAACGGCAGGAAGCCAAGCAAAGTTCCTGCGCTGCCCAAAATATTTTTCAATCTCAATTCCATCTTCATAGATTGAGATTTGTCCGCATTGACGGTTACTTCTGGGGTTCCAAGCAAGAATCCGATTACGAGGTCGATAATACCCATGACACCGCTGTCCAATGAGCCTATCAAATCTCCTACCATACCGCCTGCGCCTTGTATAAGCTGAACGAGATAGTTGAAGTCAAAATCCGAAAGATAAATGAGCGGCGAGCCGTCCGCCATATCCAAATAAATCTTGTCATTTACTATGTAAACGGCAAATACCAACTGTCTTTGCGAATCTGCTTCTTTCTTTTGCTGTTGATATACTGCAAAGCAAAGTTCGTTGCGGACTTTATTATAAAAATTGGCTTTCAAATTCAAAGTCGTCAATTTATTGTCCGTCTCCGCCTTGGCGCTTACGTCAAGATTGAGAGCCTGCTCCGGCATTTCCACAGATTCGATGATCTTGGTGAGCATATCCATAGGGCTCAACGTCGAAGTTATAGGACCCGGTTCATCGCCACCTCCGCTGGTGCCGGGATCGGGATTCCACCCTCCTTGACCAGGATCCCAAATGCTACCGCTATTTCCTGGGTCGTTGCCACTATCCCCTTGATTGCCGTCGTTGGGCTTGCACGCGACGAGCGTAGCGAGAAGCGCTGTTGCCAACACCGCGATCAACACGAGGAT
>CAMWSW010000003.1 GCA_947176975.1 uncultured Clostridia bacterium
CATTGTATAAATTATTAAACCATATAAAAATTTTTAATATAAAATATAGAATAAATAAAGCTTTCTATACTAATTGCTCTATTCGACACTTTTGACAAAGCGGATAAGTAGCAATAAAAGGTTCAATTGCGCTTTTCATACGCTCGTAATTTGCGCCGTAGAAATACAATGCCGTTTCTCTATTTCCCTGCCACCAACTAAATACGACTAGGTCTTTCCCAATGAGCTTGCTCATCTCATTAAAGACAACGTCTGCGCTGCAAGTTTCATAAACTTCTTTGTCAAGGTCAACTCCGTTGAGGTAGACTGCCATTCCTTCCAAATTTCCTATATCAAAGCTTCTTTCCTCATTTTCTCCCATCAATATTAGTTTACTACCTTTTGACGTAGGAAATTGTTTTAATAATTCTATTAACGATTCTTCTTTATCTTTGTAATAATCAATATTGACATCACAACCAAGCGGACCTTCTTCCTTGGTAAATTCGGTTCCGCCGCCGTCAACTACTCCTATTTTTCCTTTTTTTAATATTTTATTCAATATGTCTTCGTAATAAGAGCCTCTGTCTATTGGGCGAAGTCTCATATTAAGCGAAAGCGTTGCGTATTCTGTAGGTTTTTTCTTAAAAAGTCCCATAATTTACTCCTTAATTTTATATAATCATTTTAACATACGCAATAGCAAAAATCAAGACACATTCATCATCAAGACTTATCGACTTCAACGAAAATACTAGAAATATAAACTAATCGCATTTTATTGGATAGAGATAAAATATTTTTGAAAGCTCTTTGGCTCGACAACTATGGATATTATGGAGAATTAATTGTTCGTTTTACGTTACCACTCCTCCACTAGCAAACGCGCTACTTAATATCATAGATATTTCACGTTGCATAAGCGACATTTCAATTTTATATTGACTAAAATTTTGAAAAATGTTATACTATTAATAATAAAAATTTATGATTTAAGGAGGAAATTTTTATGGCTGATGTTTGCGTAATCACAGGCGGCGGAAGCGGTATGGGACTTGCTGCTGCGAAGTGTATGCCAAAAGAAAAAATCATTGTTATTTCCGGAAGGACTCAAAGTAAACTTGACGGAGCGGTCGAAGAACTTAAAGCTCTTGGCTACTCTGCTTATGCAAAAACCTGCGACACTTCTAAACGTGAAAGTGTCAAAGAACTTGCAGAATATGCTGCAACTCTTGGCGAAATCAAAAACGTAATCAACTCAGCAGGTCTTTCGCCTGCAATGGCAAAACCCGAAACTATTATTCGCGTAAACTCTCTCGGAACTGTCTACGTCAATGAAGAGTTTTCAAAACTTATGAATAAAGGCAGCGTCATTTGTGATATTGCTTCAAACTCTGCTTACGTTTTGCCAAAGTTTTTGATAAATACAAAGGTTTATGCGCTTGCAGATACTGATGAAGAATTGTTTGTCAAAAAACTTGTTAAAAAGAGCGGACTTGCAAAATCCAAAGGCGAGTATGCTATGTCCGGTTTTGCTTATGCAATGTCTAAAAACTTTGTTTGCTGGTACGCAAAAAAATGCGCATTTGAATATGGTGAAAAAGGTATCAGAGTCGTTTCTCTCAGCCCCGGTTTGATTGCAACAGACATGGGTAACCTTGAAGCCAAAGACGGCGGTATGCTTATTCCATTTGCAGCAGAAAAGAGAATGGGTGAAGCGGAAGAACTTGGCTTTGCAATTGCATCCGTTGCAGATGAAAGAAACGGATATCTTGCCGGCGTTGACGTCTTGGTTGACGGCGGAAGCACAACTCATATGAAAGAGTTCAAGAAATAATAAAAAGGAAGATACGTTATCACTACTCTACCAATTTTAAGACCGATAAAAATTTATCGGTCTTTTGTTTCACTTGATATACAAAGCACCCGCCAAAGTGCCAAATTGATTTTGCGCTTGCATTTATTCAGCAAATACGCTATAATATTTGTGCGATAAACAGTAATTTTGAGGCTTAGTTGATTATGAAAAAACTTATAGCATTTTGCGGACTTGATTGCGAAAAATGTGATGCAAGGATAGCTACGCTAAATAACGATGATGATTTACGCGACAAGGTTGCTAAACTTTGGTCGGAGATGAACGGAGTGGCTATTACACCCGAAATGATAAACTGCGAGGGCTGTCGCGTGGACGGAGTCAAAACGCCATTTTGCAATGACCTCTGTCCTATAAGACAATGTGCGCTTGGTAAAAAGTGCGAAACCTGCGGTGACTGTCCTGCTATGAACGAATGTCAAACTGTCGGTATGATAATATCAAACAATGACGAAGCATTAAACAACCTTAAAGGCAATGATTCATTAAGTAAAAAGGCATTTTGCGAATGCCCCGATTCCAGAAATACAAAACAAAACCAATAGAAAGGAGACACTATGGAAAACAAGTACAAAGGCACACAAACAGAAAAAAATCTCGAAACTGCTTTCGCCGGAGAATCGCAAGCAAGAAATAAATATACTTACTTTGCTTCGGTTGCAAAAAAAGAAGGCTACGAACAAATATCCGCATTATTTTTAAAGACTGCAGACAACGAAAAAGAACACGCTAAAATGTGGTGCAAAGAATTATCCGGAATTGGCAATACCGCGCAAAATCTTGCCGCTGCCGCCGACGGAGAAAATCACGAGTGGACGGATATGTACGAGGAGTTTGCCAAGACTGCCGAAGCCGAAGGCTTTAAAGATCTTGCTGATAAATTCCGTATGGTAGGAGCTATCGAAAAGGCTCACGAAGAAAGATACCGCGCGCTTTTGAAAAATATCGAAACAGCAGAAGTCTTCAAAAAAAGCCAAGTCAAGGTTTGGGAATGCCGCAACTGCGGTCATATCGTTGTCGGTATGAATGCTCCCGAAATATGCCCCGTATGCGCGCACCCGCAAAGTTATTTTGAAGTTCACGCAGATAATTATTAAAATAACACTTATTGCTGAGATTGTTCCTTCTCCTCTTTTGCCTTTGCGCGGCGGACGTCGAGTTCTGATTTGATTGTTGCAAAGCGTTCGCGGCTGAGGTTGGCTCTGTGAGAAAAGATAATTGACACAAGGAAAATTACGCCTGGAAGTACGCCGAGTACTATGCGCACGGCAAGCAACGCGCTGTCGGGTTGTTGAATCGTAGCGCCGTCGGTACTCTCTACATAGCCAAACGCGCCAAGCACGGCAGATACCAAGGCTATGGACACGCCGTTGGCGACTTTATACATAAACTGCGTAATGCCGTAATATGCGCCCTCTCGCCTCGTGCCATTGACGTATTCGTCGACTTCGACGACGTCGGGTACGCTTGCGTACGGCAAGATTTGAATTGCCGACATACCAAAGCCCGCAAACACGCACAAGAGTATCGTCGTAGCGATGTTTTTTGCCGGCACGAATATCGCAAACAAAAGTACAAAAGCCATATATATGCAAGCTATCGTATAGACCTTATGTTTGTTGAATTTCTCGCTCAGCTTTACCCAAACGAATGACGACGCTATTGCGCACAAAAGCGGTATCGCAACGAAGACCATTGCCATCGTTCCTCCGCTGAATCCCAGCGAATCGTTGATGAAGAACATAAATACCGCCATTATTATATCAAATCCCACCATGCTCAAAAGATAGCAAAGCATTACGTTGCGGAATTCAGGCAACTTGAAAAACTCTTTGAGCGTGACAATAAAGCCTTTGTCGTTTTGCTCGGTATCGTCGACGCGTTCTTTGATATTGCCCGCGCAAAGCAACATTATTACGATTGATATGAATGCGAATATACCCGCAGACATTAGATACGCGTGTCTTGCATTGCCAAACAACTCGTAGAACAAACTTTCTTGCCCGTCGGCAAACAGCGCAAAGAGCGCAGCTCCGAGTATGATACCCACGTTGGCAAGCGCAATTCTTATGCCGTTGAGCGACGTACGCTCGTCGTAGTTGTCCGTCATATTGGCGGTAATTGCATTATACGGTATGTATACTACAGTCCAAGTGGTATTGAATAACATATACGCCAAAGTATAGTAAATCATCTTGCCCACTTGCGCGCCTTCGCCAAACGGCGCAATCCACAAAAGCAAGAACGCAAGTCCGTAAGGCAACGCGCCAAAAAGCATATATACTCTGCGTTTGCCCCACTTGCTCTTGGTCTTGTCGGATATTCTTCCCATAAGGTAGTCGGTAATTGCATCCCAAAACTTTGCGATCAAAAATACCGCAGACGCCAATTCCGCTTTGAGTCCGCCGACGTTGACGAAAAAGTATAGTAAATAAAAGGAGACCGCCGCAAACATAATGTTGGCGGACAAGTCTCCCAAACCGTAAAAGAATTTTTCTTTGAATTTCAGTTTCATAATATCAATGTGTATTTCTGAAGTTTGCGTATTCTTCAAGAAGACTTGCGCTTATGCTTGGCGGAATCTTCTTGAAAGCTCTCTCAAACATATCTAGGCGAAGAGGTATCGGTTTGTTCTCGCCTTTCTCTTCTATCTCTTCCAAATCGTATCTGCAAGTCTCTTCTATGATACCGCATATATCCGCGGCGGAATAGTAAGCGATCGTATGTACTTCACCCTTGTCGTCGACGACGTTGGTGTATTCCTTGGTCATATTGACGACTTCTTCCAAGGATATTCCGTCTAGGTCAATGCCCTTGAGCTTGCCTTCTATTATTGCCTTCTTTGCCTCGAAGTCGGGTGGCGTAACGTGAATGATATGCGAAAATCTCTTGTATCTCAAATACGCCGGGTCTATGACGTCGGGTCTGTTGGTCGCGCCAATCATAATTCTCTTTGAGCCGTCTACGCCAAAGCCGTTGATACGCTGCAAAAGCTCGGTAGTAACCGCCGCTTTATAGTCTTTGGTATCTTGAGTACGTCTGCTGAATATGGATTCGCACTCGTCGACGAAGAGAATTGCTCCGTCGGGACAGGTGTCAATCTCGTCGAAAATCTGTTTGACAGCTTGTTCCGACTCACCCACGTACGACTTGAATATATCCGCAGGAGTGACGATAAAAAGCGGCAAATTCATTGCGTTGGCAATAGCCTCGGCAAACATTGTTTTACCCGTGCCGGGCGCGCCGTACATAAGCATACCAAGTCCGCCTTCCATCTTGTAATACTTGAGTATGTCGGGATTGTGCGCCATGAATATAAAGCTCTTGACAAGCGCCTTGACGTCCTCAAGACCTTTGACGTCGTCAAGCGTGGTATCGGGAACTTTATTCTTGAGTACCGAGCCGTAACTTGCCGCGGTATCGCTGAGTTGCTTATAAAACTTGGAATACTTCTCTATCTTGTCGGTATCGGTGCATCTTGTGGAGAGCGTACGCGCAATCTGAGCCGCTTGAGAATACTTTGCCCTCAAAGCCGCTTTATCGTCTTCGTTCACATCCTTCTTATCCTTACGACCGCCGAGAATACTGCGTATCTCTTCGATGACGGCGCGGAGCTTGCTCTCAAGCTCTTCTACGCCTTCTTTTTTTTGCTCTTCCTTTGCCATAAAACTATCCTTACCTACTTTATACTATATCGTCGATATTGATATCGCCGCTTCCCGAAGCGCCCACGCCCGTATCTGCGCTTGGAGCGCTACCTGCCGAGCCTGCGCCCGACGCGTCCGTGTCGGAGCCTTCCGCAGCCATTTCCGCGCGCATTTTGGCAAGTTGTTTTTGAGCTTCGCTCTCATATCCTGCAACTACGCCGTCCTTTTTCTTTCCGCCGCTTGCGTCCATACTCTTCTTGAGCTTTTTGTCAAAACTGCTCATTGCCGACATCATACCGTCTGCAATCTTGCCGTAACCGCTGACCATTTTGAACATAGTCTTCATTCTGTTGGAATTGTGCTTGACGAATTTGCGAATTCTGCGTTGCAATCTGATTCTGCCCATTAGCGAATAGTTGCTGTAATTATCTATCATCATCATTTCGTTGATGAAGTCGAATACGTCGTCCATTATATTCATAGTCTGCGAAAGCACGCTCATCGCCTCTTTCATAGCAAACATCATTCCCACAAATTCTTTCATAGTGAAAGTCACGTTGTAGAACATCGTCAATATCTTGGTATTGAAGTGATCGGCTCCGTATTTCATTTCGCTTTCTATGGCTTTTCTGCCAAGGTCTTCAATCGCCTGTTCCATTTCGTTGCGCTTGCCGTCGAGCATTTTGCTCTCCAACTTGCGTTGATTATCCGCCATTATCTTGTCATACGGATCGGGCGTCGCTTGTTTAAGTTCTCTTTCTCTTTCTTTTCTGCCTGCCATTTTTTACACCTCGTAGGGACTTATTTTTTCGTTATCGTAGATATGATTTGAGACAAATCGTCCTTATCCTCTTCGTTATCTACGCGCTGCTCTTCGCCCTTGTCTTGCTTCTCGACGGGCGGAGCGGGTTTTTTATACTTCTTGCGAAGCTCTGCAATCTTATCTTTCTTTGCCTGCTCTTCTTTCTCTGCGTCTTGAGCCGTCTGCGTCCTTCTCGACGGCGTCTTGAATGCGTCGAATATCTTGTTAGCCTCAGCAAAGCGATTGTCGACTTGCGCCATATGCAAAGTCTGCTCTTGCACGTTTTCCATTACTATTTCGTAATAACTCAAAGCCGTGATGATTTGCGTTTCGCTTGCGCCGTAACTCAAAACGTCCAAAAACGTGTTGAAGTCGATATTGGAAAACATTGCGTAAAACATATTGGGTTCTACTCTTTGATACATATTGAAAATGAGTTCCAATCTCTTGAATTGCGTGAGCAATCTCTTCATGCCAGATATCGTGCCTGCAATCATCTTGAGGCTTGCTCTGTAAGTCTCTCTTTCTGTCTTTTTGAGTTCTTCGTCCTCTTCCAGCATCTCTATCTGCAAAAGAGCTTCTTCCTCAAGCATTTCGCCATTGTCCATCTTGTCGATAAGCGCGGCAATCTTGCCTTGAATCTCTTCGATATCGCTGTTGATTTCAGAGACCTTATCATAGGTGTCTTTCTGAATTTCGAATTGTTTCTCGAAAGCGTTGAGTTTTGCAAAGAAAGCGTCGCCCTTTTCCTTGACTTCGTCTCTCTTAATCATCTTGGAGAACATATCGTCGGTATATACCTTGATATCGTCTTCCTTTGCTCTCTTGCGCTTGCTGACTTCTTTGGTGAGTTCCGTCCACTTGATAGCTTCGTATCGCGCCTCTTCGAGGTGCTTGTTCAAGCCGTCGTAAATCATACCGCGCGCAACGCTCTCTCTCCAAGCGCACAACGCGTACGTTGGGTCGCCGTAGACGTACTTTGCGCGATGCGCCGCGTCTTCGGAAGAGTTGTCCATAGTATCTTCGACTATAAATCTCAACTCCTCTAGCATCTCTATAGACGTCATGAGTATCGATTTGTTGTAGTCCGATATATCTCCATTGATGAGCATATTTGCTCCGAAAATGGAATTATCGATATATGCGATAATTTCTCCCTTTATATCTGCCATACTGTCTTCTCCTTTGTCCAATCTGAACTTCTTGGTTATTTGTTGTTTTTTGTCCTGCATATCGTCGAGTTTAAGACCAACGTTATATTTGGACATATCGCATGCCATATCGGCAAGTTCGTAAATTGCATTTCTTAAGTTGTTGTCAAAGCCGTTGTTGATACCTCTTTTGAGAAGCCATTCTATGCTTTCCCTTATTTCGTCGGCAAAGCGTTCGCAACGGTTGCTGTCGTAACCGTTGAGTTCAAGATTCTTGAATTTCTTGGGATACTTGACTTTGTTTTGGTCAAGAATATCCAACAGCCTTTCAAGCGGTAGCAAATCAAACCTCCTCGCAAACTTCCTTGACAAATTTGTCCATTTCTTTTTTACTCAAGCCCTTGCGTCCCTCGTCGTACTTATAAAAGTCGTCGTCGTAGAATACGCAAGAGTTGTATTTACCTGCTCTGATAAGCATTTTTATACCCGCGCAAGAGCTATCTTCCAGGCCTTGGCATATGACATTGCGTTCTCTCTTTTTCTTGAGATATTTGTGTCCGCCAAGCCAATTAAAGAAACATAGATATATTCCCTTGTCGGGGCACTTGTTCTGCGCGAAATTGACGAGCGCGTTGGAACTTCTGAAATCGGCGAATTTGCCGTCTATCTCCTTGTCGTCGTACGCCTCGGCAATCTTGAGTCTCAAGTCTCTTCCCACGCGGTCCACTATCGAAAAGTCGCCGTCAGAAGAACCCAAAATCAACTTCTCCGCCTCGTATTTGCTCAACTTGAATATCGCAAATACCGGAGCTCTCTCCTCGTCAGCGCAAGCTCTCAAAGCCGCGTACGCCATCGCCGACATATCCTGCGCCTGCGTCTCGACCTGTCCGTCGTAATCTCCCGCCGTACCGCCGAGGTCTGCTATCTTCTGCGCGACTTCTCTCTTGAGTTTGTCAATATTTTCATAGCCGTCGAAAGCAATCTTATTGGTCACTTCGGCGGGAGCTTGCTTGAGCAAATCAAGCATATATTTACCGCTATTCAATTTAATCTGTGTCAAATCGTCCGCATATCTCTCTTCGCCCTCTTGCGTAACTACGCCCCTGTGCGAATTGAAAAGAACCGCCTTGTAATAGAAATATGCCGCGCGCCAACGCTCTGCGCCCGCCGAACTGAAATCGGCGTAACCTCTGTCGTAGTAATATCCCAATCTCATAAGAGCCGACGGATGATATTCAAACGCCGATTCATAACAAAGGCTCACAGCCTTGTCGAGATATTTGAATCTCGCCGTCTTGCTCTCCTGCGAAGAAGTGAGCCACTTGAAATAATACTCTTCAGATCTCACGAAAAGTTCTCTGTTGTGAGCCGTGATTACCAGTTCCGTATCCACGTCGGGAAAGATGTCTTTCTTGCAGCTCGGACAGCACCATCTGCCGTTGTAAAGTTCCAAAGGTCTTTCGATGTCGCGATTACACTTATTGCACTTCATTACGCCACCTCCCTATTTTGAGCTTCCACGATAACGGTAAAGTTGATACGCGTATTGACGAACGTGTAATTCCTGCTCGTTGGATTGACCTCGACGGAATAATTCCCATTCTCATACGGTATCGAATCTATCACTCTGCCAAGTCTGTCTCTATAGACGTAGCTTCCCATATTTATGTCGTTAGCCGCCGCGCCGCTTACCGTAGCTTTGGGCGGAGTTACCACTCCATCTTTGACGACGACGTCGCTCCAGGTGAGCGAAACTTGCGCTTTGCTTATGGTAAACGTTGCGTCCGTATACGAGATTTCATAGTCTCTCGTCACAATGTTAATCGGCAACGAAACTGTGACTGAATAGTTGCCCGCGTCCGTTGCGCCCACTCCGTTGCCGCCGTAAGTCGGAGTACCGAGACTGCTCTTGGAGTCTACGCTTGCAAGTCCGCTGACAACTTCAAAGTCAAAATCGTTTGCCTTGCCGTCGTAAACTTTGTTGCTCGCCAACGCGCGTATACGCAAGGCTCTCTTGCCTATATTATACGACGTGGATTGTTCGCTGTCAAACTTATAGTTGCTCGACGACGGTAATTCGACTTTCACGGTATATCCCTCGCCGGCATGAATATTTGACGAATATCCCGAATATATAAACTCATCGTTGATATTATCGTATCCAACGAGCCCGCTGACACTAGCCACGTTGGGGTGTTGAGCCACGCCCGAATAAGTCAACGAGGCGTTGCTCCACGTCACCGTGACGGGCTTTTGCTTGATTACAAACTCGTAAGTATTATTCGTCAACACATAATTCTTGTTGATTGACGTCGCCGTCGCCGTATAATTGCCCGCGTTAATCACCGAGCTTGAGAGGTTTATCGGCAAATCGTTTCCGAACATATCCTGAGCAATCGCAAATGCGTTATGAGAAAAGCCGTCGTACGTAAAATCTCCGCAAGTCCACTGCGCTTGCGCCGGACGGGGCGATATCGTATAATCATACGAACCGCCGGAGGCTATGACGTACTTTTGGTCGATACTTCCAAGTAAAGTTACGCTTGCCGTATATCTGCCTGCATTGATATTGCTCAAATTGTTTTCCGATATAAAGTTTTCCAAAACGTCGCCGTTTATCATTTCCCCGTTACCGACGGAGTAATCAAGCGACTTCATTTCGTTGTTGTAGACCATATCGGACGGCTCTTGCCACGTGAAATTCAAAGGCTTCTTGTCAACTCGCAATTCCCTCTCAACGTAGCCCTCTGAAGTCAACGACGACTTATCCGACGATACGAATATATATACGCCGAAAACACCGTATCTCGGAAGCGAATTGGTAATCACATATTCTTCGCCCGAAGTATCGGTAAACGCTCCGGTGCCCGTATAAGCCCACTCGAAATGCATTTGGCAGTCCTCATTGGGCGCTTTTGCGCTCACGCTCATCTTGACGTCGTCGCCGTAAACGTAATTATTCTTGTCAAAATCTATTGCCATCTCCGTAGGCGCTTTCATCTCCCATACTGGACGGATATACGCCGTATCTTCCGTCGAAATCAACAAAAACTCTCGCAAATTCGTCAATCTGGAGTACGTATTTGAAAAGCTGTAAGTTCTGCTCTCCCAACTCAAATCAAACCCTTCTCTTGCCGTCAATTCTTCAAGCAACGCGTTGGCGCTAGCCAAAGTGACGTAACGGTAATCGTATACCGCGCCATCTACCGTAGTCTTCTTGAAATCGTCAGACGGCTCGTACTTGATGTCGTTGTCGTCGTCAATCTTTATTGCGTATACGCTCTCGAAGTCTACTTGGACGTTGTTGAGACTCTCGCTGATATTTTTGCCGTTGACGTCAAGCATTTGTCCCGTCAATATCTTTTTATCCGCGCCGTTGTCAAAGCACCATATCAAATCGGCAACGCTGTCGTGATTGGTATGTTGCAAATAGTCGACGCCTTTAGCGTAATCGAAATTAAATTCTTCTCCCGCCTTTCCTATCCAAGTGGGAACTATACTGCTCTGTTTTGGAAGTTCCGAATACGCAAAAGTGATATATCTCTCGTCATCTTGCAGATTGATAGGATACAGTCCGTTTGAGAATGTCAAAAACGGTTCTTTCAAGGACGCAGCGTATGAATAAGACGGCTTCTTCAAAAAGCTCTTTCTGTATTCGTCGATGTACTTCTTATCTACGCCTATTCTCAAGTCGGGATTGATATCCTTGAGAAGATTGATATCGACGAAATTTATTTTATCCTCGCTCTGTATCTCCACCGTTTTGATTGAAGTATGCGTAAATATCGAACAATTTACTCCCGACACCTTCTTGCCGTCGAACTCTTCGGGAATAACAACCTTGTTGCTTCTGCCATTCTTTATTGAAGTGGCGATATATGTATCGCTTTCTTTGTCAAGCGTATAGCCTACGACTCTACTCTCTCCCAAGAATCCTTGACCGAAATACCCGCCCACAGAAAAATACACTGCAAACGCGCCTGTCAATATCACGGCTATTGCAACTGCCGCGACCATAATTGCCTTTAATTTTAAACTATTCTTGAGCAAAGGATAGACGCTTGCAAATACCGTGACGAGATACAACGCCATATGCGAAAATACGTTAAGCGTCTTTGCCGTATCGGTCATATACTTGTCGCCCGAATCGAGCGTAGCTAAAATCGACGTGATTATGACTGATAGCACTATGTACGCAACCCATATGCCTATTGCGTATTTAAACCGGAAATTGCTCAAGCATATTCCTGCGATAAACAATCCGTCAAGGATAAGCAATATTATCGGAATTGCTAGTCCGCCGTGCCCCGAGATAGCAAATACAACCAAAAGCGCAAAATCGCTCACAGCCGCAACGATTGCCATGATAAGCAAAAACATTTTCCTGCCGCCGAACGTCTTTTTGGTATATTGAGAATAATCTATATTTTCATTGCCCCAGAAAGTCATATTTTTCATAGGTCACCTCCACTCTTCAACACGGGCGATTTGAGGAAACCGCTGTCGCTTGGACAATCCTTGTTGAAGATATATACGTCCTTGTCTATCACAAACATAATACAGTCTTCGTCTTCCTGACAGTATTTTTTGAGCTTTACGCCCTTGATTCTCGTAATCAACGGCAACATACCTCTATATTTGCGATAAAGATTCTTACCGCGCGTGAATTCCGTATCGTCAAGAGAATCGAGTCCTAATTCCGCGACTTTACAGAAATCGCAAATATATTCTTTCTTTTCGCTGTCTTTGGTAAAAGTCCTTTCGCAGCAATCGCACTTCACGGTCTGCTCTTTGGGCATAAGGGTCATTGCGTCTCTGACGAATACCAAATCTGACGTATATCTCACCGCTCCGTCGTCGCACTTGAAGATTACTTCGGGATGCGGGCAGTTCTTGCATTTGCAGACTGCGCCTTTTTGCGAATCAATCATCACGGTATCGTTGTCGCAAACGTACTTGGTACAGATACCTGCGAGGCGGGCGTTTTCACTGCAACTTATTCTCTTCAAATGCTTGGAGAAAAGATGTTCCTTCGCAAGCCCGATAGCCGCATTGGTCAAGTTGAGATCTTCGCGCGTAGCGTCTATGGTAACGCTCTTTTGCACGCCCTTTATATTCAAAGTGATTTTGCCCGACTCTATTAGCGCGGTCTTTTCCGAACAGGAATTGCAAGTGATTGTCAATCTGCCGCCAAGACCTACGTTGGCTTTGAGCGCAACTCTGTCCTCAAGCAAAATATCGTATATATCGCTTCTCCACTTGAAGTGGAAGATATTTAGGAGCGATAAACTCAAACAAGTCAACTCGACGTTTTCATTCGGTCCTTTCTCTACCATAAGTTCCACTGCGCTTTTATCGGTGAGGTCGGTAAACACGAGATTTGACGATATATCGTTGTCCTTTGAATTGACGAGTTTGTCAAGTTCGTTGACGACCGTATCGGTGAGCTCCACGCTGTTTTGCAGAAAGTTTTCGCTCTCTTCTTCGCCGTCAAAGCTATTTGTGATATGAGCGTCTATCAGCTCCGCCTCGTCCTTGCCGAATGGGATAAACGAAGCGCCTTTCTTGCGGAAATATATCTTACCGAGTACCGGAACTGCTTCGCCCGTGCCGTCAGTGATTTCCATTCTGAACGACGCGCCGTATACGTCCTCAAGTCCGTCTCTCTCGTCGGCTCTCTTTATCTCAAAAGCAAAACCTTCGTAAAAGCACTTGAGTACGTTGTCGATAAGCTTGATTTGCGAATCGACGTACTCCTTAGAGAGTTTCTTTATCTTTGGACGGTATTCAAGTACGGAATAATTGCGATGAAAATGCTCTTTGATCGTCTCGACGAACATAAGCCACTCGGCAGTATCATTCTTGAGTTTTTCACCTCTGAACGCGCCGAACCAAGTAGCTCCGTTCTCGTTTATTAAAGCCGCCTTTTCCGCGCCTGCCTTGCTTGCTCTGCCTCTCGAGAGTACGAATTCATGCGACGGCGTGACAATTCTGTCGCCGTCGATTCTCGTGATGACGCCCTCTTCGACGCAACCCTCTTCGTATAATCTGACAATACTGTCAAAGGTCTTGCAATATTCGTTTCCGATATGTATTCTTGCCATATTACCTCCTCTCCGCCATGCCGTCCATTGACAGTATGGCTTTTATGTCGGCAACTTTGCTTGCTTCTTTCATCAAATTGTTGCAGAATGATTCTCCGCCGTCGTGCTTGAAATCCCAAGACGCTTTGATATAAGCGGCAAACGTCCTTGCAATTACGGGATATAAAGTTCCTCTTTCGCCTCTTTGTTCGCAAATAGGACATTTAGCCGACCACTTGTCGTCAAATGCAATCGTATACGGCTTTGGATGACACTCTGCGTTTCTGCAGGTCGCGCAAGCCTCGATACTTGCTCTGCCCACTCCGTATCTGCATCTTTGCGGACACTCGGCTTTGTTTGAGCATTTCGCGCAGATTATCTGCAAATCCGACGTCGCGACATTTGGATTTTGCTCGTAGGCTATAAGCACTTTGCACTTGTCTTTGAATTCGCCTTTAAAACGCGAACAGTGCCTCATTGCGCATATCTTGGAGCAGTAATACTCTCTGTCGCCCGCCATACCGCTGTTGCACATAGTGCCCCTGTCGTCGTTGTTTTTGGATATACACTTATATCCGCCCTCGCCCACGCTTCGAGACAGCGTAGTAGAACAGTTGGAACACTTGAATTCATATACGTTAATCTCTTCCATAAGCGTGCCTTTGGGGTCGTCGAGACAACATATCTTGGGGTCGTTGATGCAATACAGTTCGCCCTTTTTCTTTGCAAGCTCGTAATCGCCTTTTGAATACAGCGCAACCTTTCCGCACGCGGGACAACGCAACGCAACCATTCTCTCGTTGTTGCTTCCCGCGATTATAGTAGCGTCTCCGCTGTTGCTGGTAAGCAATCCTATGCTGTTGAAGTACGCCAAGGCAAAGCCCTCGAGTTTGTTCATATCGGCTAAGGAATATATCTTGACGTCGCTCGACTGCCCCAAACGGAATACACGGCCTATTCTCTGATCCATTGCAAGCGGGTCGGGAGTGACTTGGAAATTGATGATAAGTCGGCTGTCTTGCAAGTTGACGCCCTCGGTAAACGCCGAATCGGTGACTATCAAAATTGCGTCTTCTTTCTGCAAGAATTTTTTGACGTTCTTATCTTTATTCTCCGCAGTGCCTACGATAATTCTATCCTTGAATTTCTCGTCTGCGCTAAAAGCCTCTATGACCTTATTCCATTGGCGATATCCCTTGCTAGTCTTTGGCAAGTCGTAATCAAAGAATATCAACGCTCTTTCGCCCTCGTGCTCTTCAAGGATCTTCTTCGTCTGATTGAGTTTGTACTCAAAGCTGTCGCCCGTAGCCGGCATAAATACGAAGCAGTCGTTGCTTTCCGACGCAATCTTGCGCTCGAATTGCTCCCAATAATATTTCTGACTGTCTTTCTTGTCGAATATCCTTGCGTCGCCGAAAGACCCCAACTTGCCGAGTATCTTTGACACTACCAATTCTGCGTACACCTCTTGAGCGTCGTCATTTCGCGAGTACTCTTCGGCGTATCCTTTGAGGGAGTAAAACTCTCCGCCAACTTCGACAGCCTTTTTGGTATTGATTGCCTTTAAATTCACTTTGATAGGTTTGCCGTCGACGCCTTGCGTCTCAAGGATTCCGCTAGGAGAAGCCAAGGGATAAAAATAATTGTTGTACACAAATCTCGACTTGCTCAACTCGTTGGGCTGACGAATCATTATCGTCCTCAACACGCCGTTGTGATATGCGCCGGCAACTCTTCTCAATACCTCTTGACGAATATCCTCGTTGCCCTCTTTGTTCAAGAACTCTTCTCTCAAGACCTGTCTCTCGCCTTGAGAATACTTTTCCCAATTGTTGAGTTCCCTCTTTTCTCTCAAGAAGGCTTTAAACGGCGCGGTATAGTTGTTGTCAATCTCAAACTGCTTGACAGCCGTAATGAATTCCGACACGGTATTTGCTCCGCGGCAAACGTTGAGTCTATAGTACTCTTTTTCCTTTTTGTAATCGAGAGTACGGTCCTTGTCGTCCTTGACGTCAAAGTCGTCGGGATTACCGCCCTTGCAGCGTATGAAATACCAGAGGCGGAACATCTTGTCGAGATTGCCCGAGTGAGGCGTAGCCGACAGCAATACGCAATACGTGGAATTTGCTTGCTTCTTCGTCACCATGAGCAACGACAGCAATTTCATCGCCTTGGCATACTCGCCCTCTTCGGTGCAGAGGTGATGCGCTTCGTCTACTACTACCACGTCGAAAAGCGCGTCTTTAATTTGATTTTCATTCCATTTGACAAAGTCTTCCGTCTTGACTATGACAGGTCTTTTGGGGCGTCTGACGTATCCGTCGAGCACTTCTTCACATTCGCCGAATTGAGGCTCGGTGACTTGCAAAAGCACGCCCTCTCCAAGTCCAAAAAGATTCTCAAGCACATTGATCCAACTGTCGTACACTTGCGACGGCACGACGAGCAAAAGCGATTGCATCTTGCCTCTTACTGCAAGTTCGCTGAGTATAGCGCAAGCCTCAAATGTCTTGCCGCTACCTACGACATCCGCCAAGAGTCCAAATCCCCTCAATTCTTTGAGGAAAATCGTAACCGCCGACTGCTGTCCTTTCAAGATAGTCTGACCGCCCTTATCGGCAAGAGGAATTATGCCGTACTTTCCGCCTTGATTTCTATATACGTCGGGCTTGATCTTTAGTTCTGCAAAGTCGTCGTATCTGTCGAGTTCTTCCGCGCACTTCGTCAAAGTCGCCATTTTGGCGTCAAAAGGTCTTACCTCGCCCGCAATCTTGGAGCGTTGTACGTCCTTATCAAATGCGCCGTCCGTGCATCTCAACGTAAATTTCTTTCCCATTCTGCCCTCCGCAATCAATCAGAACCTTCAACTTCAAAGTCGTCGACTCCGCTGAATTTCAATACTATATTCTCGTAATACACCTTTTTTGCATATCCGAAAGCCCCGCAAAGTCTAACGGATATTTCGTTATATCTGCCGTTCTTGGCGATATCGTTGCGAATAATTGGCGTAGCCCTGCCGTCGGCGTCAATCCTCACTCCTTCTTGGAAGTGCAACATACCTTGGATTTCCACACGCTTCAATGAGCCTCTGTCTTTGCAGTAAAAGAGTATCTCGCCCTTATTCTGTCCGCCGGACACGACCTTGAGGTCAATGTCTTTTTCTCTCTTCTTTCTCGTATCGCTTCCCGGCTCGCCTATGACGTCGCCCTTCTTACCAAGCGTCGTGGAGAAAATCTCTTCGTTCTTGACTCTGTCCGACCAAGCGTCTCTGTAATTGACGTAAGTCGAGCAGTAATATTCTTCGCCTTTTGGCGGAATAACTTTTCCTCTCTCCAAGAATACGTCGAGTATCTTTTTGTTGATATTCTTGTTGTACAGCCAAGTTCCGTAAGAGAGCGCGACTGCCGTCTTGAGTTCGTATCCCATAAGCGCGACTATAGCTCCGCCCACCGCGGGCGCATAAGTCGAGTCCTCGTTGGAGAGTATCGTAAAAGTATCGTCGTCGCTTTGATAGTCGTCAAAGGTGACTACCTCTACGGGCAACTTTGCTATTCGCAATTGCTTGACTATGTAATCTATAAGTCCGTATGTCTCCGTTACGCCGCCGGATAGCATTATCTTCTTGACGTCTGCATTGAGAGTTCTCTTCAACTCTCCCACTATATACTGCGATATCTTTTTGGCAACGCCCTCGTCTCCGCTTATGCCAACGCAATCCAAGAATTGATCTCTTGTCACGCTCAACTGCACGAGTACGTCGCGATGAATCGACATAGGTACGCCGCTCTCAAAAGCAAGCTCGTAGATATCGTCGTCGACGGAAAGCGCCGTCTTGGTCTTCTTTATCTCATTGAGCATCAGAAACTGCGTCGAGTGCAACCCCTTTTCCGCAATATATCCGTCCTCTCCCGCAGGCGGCGCGCCCACCGTCTCCCTGCCGGAAATGACGCCCTCAACGTAATCTCGCAAAGCGTAATCAAAGTCGTTTCCGCCTATCTCCATAGGCTCGTTGTGTCCGTCCACGCCGTCTATTATGATACTTCCCGAAGCGCCCAACGTAAACTTTGCCACAGATATATCTTCTTCGCCCATATCGAAAATAAGTATGGGTTCGTCTCTCTTAAGCACCTTTCTGTGATATGCAAAAAGCCCAAGCGCCTTCGTCGACGAGAGTATCTTTTTTATTTTTGATTCAGACGCAATAGAGACAAGTCTCTCAAGCTCTTCGACGTACTCCTTGCCAGCCTTTGTCGGATACACGACTGAATAATGGATATCTTGAAAATAAATTCCCTTTTCTTCTTGCAGTCTTAGTATCGCAGGCAACACCGTCTTGTTTATCAAATACTTGAAGAAACCTTCGCACACCTTTTGAGGAGTTGTGTCTGCCTCAAAGGTCATATCCAAATCCTCTGCCATGGCAAAGTCCTCGGCAAGCTTTTTCCTGTTGGGGAAATAAAACTTGGGAAATTGGTTTTTATCGTAATAATACCTTCTGTTGGATGCGGTCACCCTCTTATCGCATCTTTTGAGAAGCAACGACAAAAGCGACTTTATCTTGACGACGGTGACGAAAGGCTTATCCGCATTCTTATATACCTCTTCTCCAAAAAGCCACGTCGAAGCGTCCTCGTCGAAATAAGCTATCGCCGGCACTATCACGCTGCCCGTAATTTCGCAGGGAGCAAGTTTTCCGTACTCTACGTTTTTCTTCGAGCCGAAAGCATACGCAACCTTGACAGTGTCGCTGCCAAGATCAATAGCCACTTCCAAATCGTCTGCGATAACAGTCATACGCGCTCCTCTGTATTTTTACCAGACAGCAAATTATGCCGTCAAATTTGTATATTACTATACACTAAAGATTATAACATAACGAATAAGCGTTTTCAATATATATTTATTATTTAATATTACAAAATTTTGGTAGATTTTACAAAAGCCGCTTTTATATAAGACAAACGTCAAATAACTGCAAGATATACCTTGACTGGAAATCGTTTGTATGCTAAAATAATCTTATAATTTTTATCAAAAGGAAGGTTTATAAAATGGCAATTGCAGTAATTTTAGCATTTCTTTTCTTAGCAGGTATTATAGCTCCCGCTGTATTCATCGGTATATCCTTTATAAGGAACAAAAACAATAAGAAATACAATAATAAGAAGAAAACAAATGTGATTTTAATCGCCGTAATGATTGTTTGTTTCGTTCTCTTCTTGACGATACCATTCAGTATTCACCAAGTCAAAGCAGGTGAAGTGGCTGTCGTCAAGCATATGGGCGAAGCAACGAGCGTAAGAACGGCAGGCACGTATTTCGATTTTTGGATAACGGAAAAGTATGAGAAATACGACGCCAAAGTTCAAACTATCGAAATAGCCTCGTCGGCTTACTCTAAAGACGCTCAAACAATGGACTTGAAGATGACGGTTCAGTATCAGATAGATACGAGCAAAGTCATTGAAATTTCAAATCACTATGGCAACATAGCAACTTTGGCGGACAGAGTTCGTTCTATCTCGGTGGAGAAAACCAAGTCGACTTTGTCGGCTTATTCGGCTATGACTATAATCGAAACCAGAGCAAATATCTCCCCCGAAATCGAAGGTGTCATCAAAGAAAGCGTAGCAAGCAACTACTACGTCGATATAGTGGCGGTAGTGCTTACCGATATAGACTTCTCCGATGCTTTTGAAAAAACCGTAGAAGATAAAATGATAGCAGAGCAAGAAAAACTTAAAGCCGAATATGAGAAAGCTACCGCTATCGTAAATGCGGAAAAAGAACTTGAAGTCGCTAAGTTGGATGCGCAAGCCAAGATTGAGAAAGCAAAGGCAGATGCGCAAGCGCAGATAGAAGTAGCGCGCGCAGAAGCGCAGGCGCTCAAACTCAAATCCGTAGAAGTAGCAAGAGCGCTCGGATTTAATATTACCGAATCCAATGTGACAGATGATGACGGCGTGGTAATTGCTACAAATTACGACATTGATTTTACAGGTAAATCAGATGAAGAAATAAAGTTGATCACCGAATATCTCAAATACATAGAGTATCTATCTAAGTGGGATGGCAAGTTGCCTGACGTAATAGGAGACGGCACCGGTATTATGATCACAGTGCCGCAACCAAATGGTAATTAAGTCTTGCAGCTCTATCGTCTAGCAATTAAAACACCCTCGCAGTTTTGCGAGGGTGTTTTGATATCTTGTCTTCCAACAAGAACGCGTTATTCAGCTACGTATGGGAGCAATGCCATTTCTCTTGCTCTCTTGACAGCTTCGGTAACGATTCTTTGGTGCTTTGCGCACGTTCCGCTCATTCTTCTGGGAACAATCTTGCCCTTCTCCGTGATGAACTTGCGCAACTTTGCTACGTCTTTATAATCTACTTCGTCCACACCGTCTGCGCAAAAGATGCAAACCTTTTTGCGTGACATTTGCTTTTTAGCGGGACGCTTAACTACCTTTTCTTCGCTCATTGTCATTAAATCTCCTTATTAGAATGGTAAATCGTCTTCGTCTACGGGAGTCAAACCGCTGTTGCCGCCTTTGTTGGAACCACCGTTTGAACCGCCGTAATTATTCTCTCCTTGAGAGTTGTCGCCGTCAGCTCTGCCGGCGCCGGAAGGAAGAAATTCAACTTCGTCGGCAACTATGTCGTATGCAGTACGCTTCGAGCCGTCTTGCGCGTCGTATTGGCGTGTCTGAATAGCGCCTACTACGCATACCTTTCTACCCTTTTGCAAAATCTTTCCGCAATTCTCTGCCAAACCTCTCCAGCATACGATGTTGAAAAAGTCTGTTTCGTTGTTTTCTCTGCTGAATCTGCGATTGACTGCAATGGAAAATCTGCAATACGATACTCCGCTTTGCGTCGTACCTGACTCAGGATCCCTCGTCAAGTTGCCTATCAATATAACTCTGTTCATAATTTTCTCCTTAACTTACTTTTTGATAATCATTGATCTTACGACTTCGTCCAAAATACGGTTCATTCTCTTGAGTTCTTCGGGAACGTTAGCGGGAGCCGTAAAGTTTACCAAAACGTAATAGCCTTCAGTAGTGTAGTCGATTGGGTAAGCGTACTTCTTAGTACCCCACTTGTCGGTGTTTTCGATTTCTCCGCCGTTTGACGTGATAACCGAAGCCATTTTGTCAACTACTTCCTGTTTTGCCTCGTCGGTAATATCATTCTTGATGATATACAACATTTCGTACTTGTTCATATTATACCTCCTTTTGGTCTAATGGTTCAAACTTTTACGTTTGAACAAGGGTGTGTATTTTAAGGCTTTCGCCAAAAGATACATTGCAATAATAACACAACAAATCAAAGTTGTAAAGGAAAAACAAGCATATTTATTATATTTTTTAAGTATTTCCGCAACAAAAAATGCAGGTACTGAATGTACCCACACTTTATATTTTACCCGTCAATGTATGCGAGTTACATATTCTTTGCAAGCAATTCAATGGAAAAGTCAAGACGCCTCATGCTCTCTTCTTTGCCGAGAAGTTCCGCCATTTCCGTTGCTCCGCCGGGGGTGCTTGCGACGCCCGTCAACGCAAGGCGCAAAGGCAAGAATACCTGTCCGCTCTTGCAAGCAAGTTTTTCGGCAAGTCCGGACAGTTTTTCTTTGAGAGCCTCGTCCGTCCAATCCTCAAAATCTTTTAAGTCCTCTTTAATAGCTTTCAAGTTGTTGAGCGCAATTTCCTTTGTAATCTTCATCTTCTTATGCTCAAACATCGTCGTGTCATACTCGCCGAACTCTTCGAGGAAGTCGACCTTCTCGGGTATCTCGCCCAATACCTCTACTCTCGGTATCAAAAGTTTTGCAAGGGCAAAATAATCGTATTTGCCCGCGACTTTGCTCTTCTCAAAATAAGGCTTTGCGACTTCGACAAACTCCTCGGGAGTCATTTGCTTGATATACTCGCCGTTGAGCCAACGCATTTTAGCTTCGTCGAATATACTAGGCGACTTGGATATGCCGTCTACGTCGAATTGCTCGACAAGCTCGTCCATACTCAATTTTTCCTCATTGCCTTTTGGCGACCAACCGAGAAGCGCAATATAGTTGACTATAGCCTTTGGCAGATATCCTTTTTCAAGGAAGTCCTCGAAATTCGCGTCGCCGTATCTCTTGGACAGTTTGCGTTGCGCGTCTTTCATGATTGGCGAAAGGTGCATATAGTGCGGTCTTTGCCAGCCGAAACCGTCGTACATAAGATTGTATTTGGGCGTCGAAGAAAGATATTCAACGCCTCTTATGACGTAGTTGATTGCCATGAGGTGATCGTCTACGACGTTGGCAAAATTATAGGTGGGCATACCGTCGGACTTGATGAGTATGCCGTCTTCCATATCCTCGTTGGGTACGCTGATATGACCGAATACCATATCGTCGTATTCGCTGACGCCCTCTGCGGGAATATTCTGTCTGATTACGTAAGGCTCGCCGTCGGCAAGTCTCTTCTGCACTTCTTCTTTGGAAAGTGACAAACAGTGCTTATCGTACTTGGCGATACCCTTGTCGTCCTTGAGAGATTCAAGTCTCTCCTTATCGCAAAAGCAGTAATATGCTCCGCCCTTGTCGACAAGCTCCTTGGCGTATTCAAGATAGAGCGACTTGCGTTCGCTCTGGATATAAGGTCCGTAGCCTCCGTCTTTGTCCGGTCCTTCGTCGTGCTGTATGCCCGCTTTCTTAAGCGTGCTGTATATCACGTCGACAGCTCCCTCGACATATCTTTCTTGGTCGGTATCTTCAATTCTCAACACGAATTCGCCGTTGTTCTTTTTGGCGAAAAGATATGCGTAAAGACACGTCCTCAAATTTCCTATATGCATAAATCCCGTCGGGGATGGGGCAAATCTCGTTCTTACCTTGCTCATAATAACTTCCTTTTTGATAATTTTGTGATATTTTCGCTTAATAATATAACATATTCCCGACAAATTGTGTATAATATTGATGCAATAAATCAAAAAAAAGTTTGCGAGGAGTCTAAATGAACAAGTATTTTCAAGCAATGATACAAAAGACTATGCAACTGATTGCCATTGACAGCGTACAGTCTACCCCCTGCCCGTCGTCTCCATTCGGCGAAGGCGTGGCAAAATGTCTCGACCTCGTGTGCGAGACTGCTAAATCTATGGGTATGACGACGCACAACGAGGGCGGATTTTACTGCACCTGCGATATCGGCGAGGGCGAAACTTTCGGCATACTCGGACACATTGACGTAGTGCCGTACGACGACGATTGGTCGGCAAATCCGCTTGGCGAAATAAAGGGCGATACGATATATGGAAGAGGCATACTAGACGACAAAGGACCTATGATATGCTGTCTTTACGCCGTGCATCAACTGCTTGAAGAGGGATACATGCCAAAATGCAAAATCCGCTTTATATTCGGCGGAAACGAAGAGAGCGGCTGGAAGTGCATTGACAAATACAACGAAGTAGACGTAATGCCCGAAAAAGGTTTTTCTCCCGACGGAGACTTCCCCGTAATCAACTGCGAAAAAGGATTGGTAGGTTACGACGTATATCTCGACGTACCCAAAGGCATGATTGATATCGACGGCGGAAGCCGTGGCAATATCGTTATGTCAAAGTGTTCCTGCATAATCGACGGAAAACTCTCTGCCGAATCAAATGACAGACTGCAAGTCGAGGTAAAAGACGGCAAGACGTATATCACATCTTACGGCAAACCTGCGCACGCTTCTACCCCGTGGGAGGGCGTCAACGCGTTGTGGGGACTGCTGGAATATTTGAGCAAAAACTTAGGCGGTGAATATACGATTCTCAAAGAAAGACTGTGTCACAACGACGGTAGCGGAGCAAACGTCAAACTCTCCGACGAAAAGAGCGGAAAACTTACTTTCAACGTAGGCGTGGCAAAGATAGAAAAAGACGCCGACGGCGTTGATAAATTGCACCTCATCATAGATATACGCCACCCGGTGACGTATACCAAAGAAGCGATATTAGGTATGTTGCAAGACAGCCTCGACACGAAGTACGTAAGCGTACGCAACTTCCACGACCCGCTGTATATCGACAAGAACAACGAACTCGTGCAAAGCCTGCTCAAATCGTATAACAAAGTGACGGGCGAAAACGCAATGCCAATTACCATAGGCGGAGGCACGTACGCAAGAGCGCTCAAGTGCGGAGTTGCATTCGGACCTATGTTCCCCGGTATGGAAAGCGTGATTCACCAAAAGGACGAGAGATTGAGCATATCCGATTTCAAAAAAATGTACGAGGTATATTACACGGCAATCAAAGACCTATTATTTAATTAAAGGAACTTACTATGAAAATACAGTTGGATAAAAATATTGAAAAGACTTTGACGAAACAATACGTGCAAAGAGACGAACTTTTGAGCGAATATGCCACAAAAGATTCTATGGCTATTCGCAAAGACGCATACGTTCCTAAAGTATTCAGAAGACAATTCATACGCGATTGCGAAGTAATTCTCAATCTTCCTTTGTTCAACAGATACGCGGGAAAAACTCAAGTATTCTCTCTTCTCGACAACGACGATATATCTACCCGCGCTTACCATGTGCAACTCGTGTCGAGAATTGCGCGTACGATTGGCTCTGCTCTTTCACTCAACTGCGACCTTATCGAAGCGATTGCGTTAGCGCACGACCTCGGGCACTGCCCATTCGGTCACCGCGGAGAAAAACTGCTTGACAACGTCGCAAAGAGATACGAATATAGATTCTTCCACCACGTGCAAGGCGCAAGGTATCTTTTGAGCGTAGTCAAAAGCGACCTATCTTTGCAAGTAATAGACGGCGTACTGTGTCACAACGGCGAAGAGATTTTACCCTGCTACGCGCCCAATGAAAAGTCTTGCAAGAGTTTTGACGACTTGCAGGACAAGCTCAATTTGGCGTACGCAGGCAAACTCAACGACTCAAATCTTATGGCAAGCACTTTAGAGGGGTGTCTTGTGCGAATATGCGACGTAATTGCATACGTAGGCAAAGACAGACAGGACGCGGAAAAGTTGAGGTATGTCAAATTCGACGACTTCTCCGACACTATCCTCGGCAAGTTTAATCACGAAATAATAGCGGCATTATGTATGGATATTATCAACAATTCTTACGGTAAAAACCATATCAAAATGAGCAATGAAGCATTCGACGCGCTTATGAAAATAAAGGACGAGAATTACGCCTTGATTTACAAAGGCGACCACTCCAAAGTAGACGGGTACAGCGACGAAGATTTGCAAAATATCGTCGACGAAGTATTTAAACTAATCCTCAACGACTTGAAGGGCGAAAGAAAAATCGTCGACAAATACTACCGTCCGTACATATATCCCAATAGCAAAAAAGTCGACGAATACTTTGAAGAAAACCTACAATACCCCCACCGCGTGGCAATTGATATGATTGCAAGTATGAGCGATAAATATCTGCTTGAATTTTATAAAAAGCACTGCGTAAAATAAACGGTCACTCAATCGTTGAAATGCGTATAATCTATATACTTCCTATCCAACGCCTTACTGTGCTCTTTATACAATGGATCGAGCGAAGCGAGCAACGCGTAAAAGTCTTTGTCGTGATGAATATATTGCAGATGGCAAAGCTCGTGCAATATGACGGAATCAATGAGTTCCAAGGGCGCGTAAATCAATCTAAAGTTGAGAGTGATGATTCCCTTATTTACGGCGCAAGTACCCCAAGTG
>CAMWSW010000004.1 GCA_947176975.1 uncultured Clostridia bacterium
TATATATTATATTTTATATAATTATAAAAAAGTATTATTAAATGCTTATAGATCATTGTTTTAAATAATACTAAAGGGGTTGGAATTATGTCAAAGAAAGAAGAAGCAACTGAAATATCCAAAAATAAAGATAAAGGTATCATTATAGACCGTTCCCGCAAGGTAGCGCCGATGATTTTTGCCATTGTGGGATTGCTGATAATGTTGTGCCAATGGATTGTAAGTCTCAATTTGATTACTTTAATTGGCGCTGTGTATATGTGCCTTACCGCATTGATTATCACAATTGCTTTGATTGCCAAAAAACGTTTATACATATGGTATCTCATCGGTTACGTATGCGTAAGTTTCGGCATATTTGCCTATTACGTAATAAACGGCGCAGACGCAGGCTGGGGCGCGTTTGTCACAGGCAAATCGGGCTTTGCAAGCGCAAACAATTATCTCTGGCAAGGAGAGGGAAATTTCGGCACGAGGCTTGCGGGCAATCTGTTGCTGTGTTCCCCCGCTTTCATATTGCTCGTGGGGCTTTATGTATTCGTATATAAATGGGAAGGATCGCGCAAATCCGGCAAAGGCATAGCTTATACGTTGAGCGTATTACTGACGACAATGTCCGTCATCTTCGTATTCGTCATGAACTTGCGTTCCAATCCCAGAGTATTCGATATGAGCGCAGGACACGACGAATATCTTGGCAACGTCAAGAAGACTGCCGACAAAAACTCCCCAAACGTATTGTTCGTCTTGATGGACGACATGGGATACGGCGATACAAGTTACAACGCAAACAAAGCAGGAATAACTCCCGCTTTCCAAACGCCGAATATAGACTCCATTGCAGAGGGCGGTTGCGACTTCGATAATTTCTACGCAAATTATTCCGTATGTTCGCCGTCAAGATTTGCGGCAATGACGGGCAGATATCCTTACAGAGGCTACGCCGACAACGTAATGTATCCTACCGTAAATACGATAAATCCTTTGTCTACGACGAGAGTATTCAACTCCTTTGAGATGGGCGCCAACTGCGACGGAATGCTCGGCGATGAAGTGACGATGGCTGAATCTCTTAAAGCCGCAGGCTACGCTACCGGCGCGTTCGGCAAATGGCATTTGGGAGATTTCGGACAGTACCTGCCAACCAATCAAGGCTTTGATTATTTCTACGGCTCTCACCATATAAACGATAATACACCTTATTATCACGTACGCGAAGGCGGCGACTTGGGACAAGGCAATTATGAAATCGTCCATGGCACAGACATAGACCAAGCAAACAACACCGCGTATATTCACTCCGAGATAGATTCTTGGATAAGAGATCAAGTAGCGAGCGATAATTCGTTTTTTGCATATTACGCCACCCCGTGGCCGCACGCTCCGGTACATGCCGGATATGATTTCCAAGGCACGACGGGCGCAGGCGTCTATGCCGACTGCATAGTGGAATTTGATACGTATCTCGGCAAACTCTTCGATACTCTCAAAGAGTTGGGCGTATACGACGACACCATTATAATCTTCACGTCGGACAACGGTCCGGCTCTGCAAGGCTCGACAAATGAGCTACGAGGCGGAAAGTATACCGCATACGAAGCAGGACAAAAAGTCCCATTCTATATGCAGTGGAACAATGCTCCTAAAGAAGACTACGCAATGTTGCAAAGCGGCAGCACTGTTTACGCGCCTGCGGCAATGGCGGATTTATTCCCCACGTTGGCTTATATGTGCAACGTCACCGACGGCGTTAAGCGCGGATATATGCCTTCCGACGTCGACCGAGCAATAGACGGCGTATCTATGGTACCTTTGCTTCAAGATACCACGGGCAAGGTATTTATACACGATTATCAGCATCCTATCTTGCATATGAAGAGAGAAAAAATCAAAGCCGTGCAATATTCGGTAACTACCGACCACGTATTGGAAAGCGTCAAGGGATATAAATTCGGCGCGGATTGGGGCACTCAAACTGCCGACGAAGAGTATTACGCTACCCTTCCGCTTATCAAAGACAACGATTATCTTACGTTTAAGTACTTCCGCTCTATGTCCAACGATAATCCGGCATTCCCCGATAAACAGCGTAAGAATTGGTTGATATGTCTGACGGACGATCCGTCCGAGAGCTATCAAAGAGCCGACGTTTTCCCCGATATAGCGAAAGAGTATAATTCGACTATGAGCAATTGGACAAAAGAATTCAAATCAAACCGCAGAGGTGTATATTCCGCCTATTATAAAAAATAGTAGCGTACGTCTTTGTCTAAGAAGGTGCAAGAATGCCTAATATAAGTATAATGATAAAACCGGCTTCCGGCAGTTGCAATATGCGTTGCAAGTATTGCTTTTATCATTCCCTTACCAATATGCGTGAAATTTCCAACTACGGCGTTATGTCAATATCAACGGCGCAAAGAGTAATTGATTGCGCATTGCAACTTGCAAACGGCGACTCAGTTTACTTTGCATTTCAAGGCGGCGAGCCGCTACTCGCGGGCAAAGAGTATTTCAAAGAGTTCACAGACTACGTCAAAAAGCGCAATGTAAATAATGCTGCTATCACCTACGCTTTGCAGACCAACGGTACGCTGATAGACGATGAGTGGGCTGAGTTATTCAAGACCAATTCCTTTTTAATAGGATTGTCTCTTGACGGCGACAAAGATAACAACCTATACAGAATGGACGCAGATTACGCGCCCGTATTCAATAAAGTGGACGCAGCTGCAAACCTTTTGCAAAAGACGGGCGTAGATTTTAATATTCTTTCCGTCGTTACGGGACACAGCGCAAACAATATCGAGCAAATTTACCGATACTTCACTTCACGAGGATACAAGTATTTGCAATTTATCCCCTGTCTTAGACCCTTTGGCGACGATTCCGAAAGCCCTCTATATATGACTCCCTCCCAATACGAAGAATATTTGATAAGACTTTTCAATCTTTACGTCAAAGATTACGTAGACGGCCATTATACAAGCATCAGACATTTTGACAATATGGTCAGGCTGTTTTTAGGACAGCGCGCCGAACAGTGCGGTATGGAAGGACATTGCGCTCGTCAGTTTGTAGTCGAAGCCAACGGCAACGTATACCCTTGCGACTTTTACTGTGTTGACGAGTGGCTACTCGGCAATATAGCCGATAAAGATTTTTACCAATTGGCTCATTCTCAAAAAGCAATTGATTTTATTAAAGAATCTCTTCCAATAGAAGACAAATGCAAGTCGTGTTATTTTTACAGAGTTTGTCGCGGCGGAGGTTGCAAACGCAGCCGTCAGGACAGAGATTATTGCAGCGCATACAAATCCTTCTTTAGCAAATGCCTACCGCTCTTTAGAGTGTTTATGGCAGAAAAGTGAAGTTAGCGCAAAGAAAATTAAGAAAGACCTGCATTTCTGCAGGTCTTTATTTTAACATTTCCTATCCGCTTTTTATTTCTCGGCAGGCTCGTCCGTCTCCGTTTTCTTGGTCGGATCTTCGGTGAGTTTCTCGACGATACCGCCGTAGCCCGTCTTGCCGTTGAACTTGACGATTTTCTTGACAAGTTGACGCTCGATAAGATTGAGAGTCGTGTCGTAAGGTTGATAGTAGTCGACGTATTCGTGTTCTACTTGATACGTACCCAAGTTCTCCATTACCAATGCAATCAACTCTTTTGCATAACCGAGACGGCGTTCGTTCTTGATTCTGTAGAGACACGGCGTATCTGCGCTTGACATAATATGCGATATATCCTCTACCTTATACTTGGTATCTTCAAACTTAGTCGGGTCGAGCGGAAGTTGAATACAAAGAGTCTTACCGCGGATAACGAAACGCGCAACGCATACTCTACCGAAGCGATAACTTTCACGCTTCCAGCTCATTCTGTCTTTTACTTTCTTATAGGACAAGAGTTCGTTCTTCAATTCGGTGTACCAACCGTTGGATACGTCGTTGAGCTGAATAACCTTTGCGGTAAAGCTCTTGTTGAATCGAATGACGTTGTGTCCGTCAAACATTACTTCGTCATCGTCTTCCTCATCCTCTTCTGCGTCTGCAACGGCAATCTCCGTTTCTTCAGCGACCACAGGAGCAGGAATAGCCTCGAAAGTTGCATTGACGACAGAATATGCATTGATAACGAATTCGTGCAAATCTATATTGACGTCATGCTCTTCGCCGTTTACGGTCAACTTAGCAAGGTAATATCCCTCGTTGGCAATAGCTGCGACTCTCACTGTTTCGCCCTCTTCAAATTCGCTCTGCTCTTCGCCTTTATCGTTCGTCACTGCAAGTATACCGTTGTTTATAGTTGCTATTGTAACGGTATACTTCGTCGCAGGTATCGGCAAGAATTCCACGTCTATCTTGACAGGCTCGGTGACTACAAATTCATATACGCCCTCGACGAGTTCTTTGTCTTCGCCATTGATAGCAAAGCGCGCAAGATAGTATCCTTCGTCTGCAACCGTCGATATTCTCACAGTCTCACCCTTTGCAAACTCATTCTTCTCGTTGCCGTCTGCGTCAGCCAAAACGACCTTACCGCCTTCGCCGTCGAATTGAGTTGAAATAGAAATTACTTCAGGCTCGGTAACTACAGGCAAGAACTCTACGTCCACTTTGATAGGTTGAGTAATTACAAACTCATATACACCCTCGATAAGTTCTCTATCCTCGCCGTTGATTGCAAAGCGCGATAGTTGATATCCCTCGTCTGCTATAGTGGATATCTTCACGGTTTCGCCAAGTGCAAATTGTTTTCTCTCTTCGCCCTTTGCGTCCGTCATAACGACTCTGCCGCCGATACCGTTGTATAACTCGTCAAAGGTAAATACGAGAGGTTGAGCCATATAAGCCGGATCTACTTCAAACGCAGCTTTGATTTTCGTATCCGAGCTGATTGTGAACTCATAAAAACCTTCTTTAATATTCTTGCCCGTTCCGTCCACTGCAAAAATATTTCCTTCGCTTGATTCTATCGTCATATGCGAAAGTTTATAACCTTCCTTTGCTACAACGACCACCCTCACGGTATCTCCGCTGCCAAATACAGACTTTTCCAAATTGGATGTGTCGGTTATGAGCAATTTGCCAAGCGACCTATCATACTGTCTGTCGACCGTGACCTTGCTTAGGCTGGCTCTTAGTCTTCTTCTAAATCCTGCCGTGTAAATCGTTGACAGAACTGCGAGTAAGACTATCAACACGACCAATACTGCCAAGAAACCGACGAGCAACGGTTCGCTTACGCTTACGTCTACTGCCAACATGGCATTAACCATTGAATACATCATCATCTTTTCTACTCCTTGCTTTTAGTAATGTATAAATAATAACTGCTGCTGTTATTGATGCTATCGTTGCCAAACTGATATCTATCCAAAGAAGAAGATTACCCGATATGCCCGTGAGACTCTTTTCGAAAATCTCAAAGAATATCTCTTCTCGAAGCGGGGCGTATCCGTCTACGACTTCCGTGCTTGCGACGAGTATATACTTGCCAGCCTGCTCGGGAGGATTGTCTCCGTCCGTATCAATCGCATCTCCGTCGATGACGTATCTGCCGAGTTCGGTGTCATAAACAGCATTGTAATACGTCCATTTTACTTCGCCGTGTATTGCAGAGCCTTTTGGCATTGACACGCTTGAACCTGCTATCCAGCTCTTGATTGAAGGCAACTCGACCCACTTGTTTTCAATACTTCTGATCTCGAATAAGTGATCGTTGTTGGTATCGAGACGGTTGTAGTCAGCCATTTCGGGATAATATGCCAAGAGATGATAGATACCCGGCTTGAGACCGCTCATGACCTTTTCCACCGTCGTGACGTCAGTGAAGTATCCGTCTGCGGTGAGGACCAATTTGCCGTCGTCGTAATAGCTGCCGTTTGCATCTTTTTCAAATTTCTCTGCGTATGCGCGGAAATCTGCAATTTCACCGTATATAGCGTTGACGATTTTGAAGTATACGTCCACGTCGTCGCTGACTGCCAAAGGCATAGCCGTGGGCACTATCGAATTGGAATCATACAATCCGTATGCCCAGTCTTTGATAGTAGGTTTGCTCAACCATCTATTGTTTGCCTTATTTACAGTAAAGTCGCTTGTTCTGGTATGCGAAAGGTAATTGCCTTCCTTGTCTTCGACGATAGTCCAATCGAGTTGATAATCGCCAGTATGCAATTCTCTCAATGCGTCGTTGAGATCAAAGGTGCTTACCTCGTCCACTTTAGCTACTCTTACGCCGTTTTCCATAAGATAAATACTTGCTCTGATTTCGCCGAATTGCGCTATCGGAGCGCGCCAATATCCTCTGAACTCCAAATATGCGTAATTGTTGACGTAGCACGAATTGGAAGTGAAGTTGTTCTCGTTGGGGACAATCTCAAACGGAACTACCGATTCCAATCCTCTGTATCTTCCCATAGTATCTTTCGGTACGCCTACCTTGACGAGGTATTTACCTATAGATAGGTCGTTGATTCTATCCATTGTATCGAGAGTTATCTCGTCCATCTCGACGCAATTGCTGAAATCGTATTCGTCGTTAAAGACGTCATAGATATAATCTCCGTCGACCTTATAGACGCTCGCAAACAAATCGTTGTTGTGATATTTAGCAGAAGGCATAGTCCAATAGCCAAGCGTAAACAATCCCCATTGCCACTTGCGATTAGGCGCGGTAATTGCAGGCGCGTTTACCCAACCGTTGGCATTGACAAATACCTCGAATTCCAAAGGATCGGGATCGTCTTGAGTAATTTCGAAGTTGCCTTCCGAGTTAGACGACCATTCGAGTTTGTATTTACCTACGCCCAAAGATTCTAATATAGCGTTGAGATATATAGACGATATGCCGTCGGCAAAAATGTCGCCGTCTTGACCGTTGGGTTGAATTCTTGTTACCGTAGCGATAGGATTGCCGTGCGTAAGTCCGGGAGCTTTCCAATAAGAGCTCTTAAACTCGCCCCACATCCAGTCGCTGATTTGCGGCGCGTCGCCAGTCCACGAATTGATACCCATATTGATAATGAATTTAAATTCTTTTGAGTATTGAATTTCCTTATAGTTGCCACTGTTTTGCAAGTCTATCGCCGACCATCTCAAAATGTAGCGACTTGCGTCGAGGTTTGCAAGCACGTTGGCGATTGACAACTCGTTGGATACGCCGTCAAAGACGATAGACTCTGCGCCTGTCTTTTTATCTACTTTGGTAAGCTTTGCAACGGTTGTACCGAATTTAGCCTGAGGCATAGTGAAATACTGCCCGCCGTCTTTGCCGTACTCACCCCAAGTCCAACCGTACTGTATACCTTCCGACACGGTTGGGTTGTCATTCTCATGCATATCTGCGACCTTGTTTGTGTCCCAAGCGTTGGGATTTACTTCAACTTTGAAGTTGATATAAGAACGAGTCAAAGCTTTGTAGTTAGCGCTCTCTGCAATCGACCAAATAATATAATAATCGCCTGCGTCGAGATAGTTCATTAAGATATCCAACGAATATAGCGCAATATTTTGACTGATTAAGCTGCCGCCGACGCCGTCTTTGCCTTTATAGATAGACGCGTAAGGCGTGCCGTACTTAGGAGCAGGTTCTACCCAAGTTGGATTGCCGCCTACGATATCGTTGTTGTATTCGCCCCAAGTCCAGTCGTGAACAAAAGCCGTAGCGTCGCTTTCGCCGTCTTTCCAACCATTGTCATTTTTAGTTACGCTGAAAGTAACGGAATCCGTAAAACTATTATAGTTATTAGTTCCTGCCACTTCGAATCTCATGGTATAGTCGCCTACGCCCAATTCCGAGAGGTATCTTGATACGGAAAGCATAGCTACCGCATTGTTGTCGACGTAGATAATTACGTTGCCGAATTTGGTCTCGACGTCATTCCAAGTGGAATATTGATAATTATCCCATTGCCACGAAGTACCGGCAGTGATTGTAGGAGCTTTACCTTCTTTCCAAGCGTTAGTTGCTTTTGTTATTGTAAAGGAGATAGGACTATTAGCCACTTCTTTATAGTTGTGAGAAGCAGAAATTGTTGCATAAAGTTTATAATCGCCTACGTCAAAGGTATTGAGACGAGCGTAGAATGCTTCCAAAACGACATCGTTGTTGTTAAAGCCGTCGCCCAATTCCCACTGCAACGTAGCCACACGTTCTTCGGCAATTCCGCTGCCCATATCGCGATAGACGACGTAGGTCAACATCATATTGTCCTCTTCGTGTTCGGGAGCGCATATTACGATATCTCCCGTAGCCAACTGCGAATATACCCAACCGCCGTTTTTGATTGACGGCAAGGTTTTAAACTTATTGCTTGCCGCGGTGATACGGAAGAACAAGTCGGTCGACATGCCCTTATAATAATCATCGTTTGGCACGTTGACGGCAACAAAGTAATTGCCCACGTCTATCGGGCAGCTGTCGAGAGCTGCGCCTCTTGTATATTGACCGGTATACTCGTTGAAATTAGCGTTATAATAAGTCAGATTGATTTTTGTAAGGTCTACGCTGTGCGTAAGCTTGATTATACCCATATCAAAATCATGTTCCTTGCCGTCGTATTCCCAATCCTCGATAGTAGGAACTTTATCGTTCAACCAGCTGTTTTGTCCCAAGAATACCGTGATAACCTCTAAGCCCGATCTGGCTTCGAAATTTGTTCCGTCGGAAGTCGCCCACCACACTGTGTAGTTGCTTCCGCTTGCCGTACTTTTTAGACCTGCAATTGCTGACAAGAATTCGTTGTACGTCAAAGATTTTTCAATTTTAATAGGCTCGCTTGAGGTCGTAGCGGCGCTCAATCCGTCGACGTAGCTACCGTTTTGCGAAATACGGTAACCTACCTTATCGCTTTCAAAGCGAGCGGTATATTTTGGTATCAAGTCAGTAGTAGACGTACCGATTGTATAGTTGAATACCGCAAAAGTTTGGGTGAGCGTATTAGCGGCTTTGGTGACGTGGAATTCGCGTTGGTCGTCGATTGCGAGATAGTTGATACCCTCTCTATCGTTGACTGCGGCTTGATCGCCGTGTACTCTAAGGGTATACTCTCCTACGTTCAACATATTGATAAGTTGAGCGTAAGTATAAGTCGATCCTGGAGCAACATTTGAGGTGCTCTTGATATTTTCGAGTTTAATACCGTTTACTACTACTGCTTCCGTTGTTTTTCCCGTACATACGGAATATGTGAGCTCTGTATCGTACTTAGCGGTAGCTGCATTGAGATGATAACCCATTTGGAATTCGGAATATTCCCAATCGTTTGCCGTAATGGTATTTGTCCATACGTTGTTAGCCGACGCAATGGTAAACGGTACTGCGCCCTGAACGAAAGATTCGTTTGAGTTGTTGAGACCGGTATAGTTGTTGTGACTGTATACGGTAGCAACCAAATAATATCTTCCCGCAGGAAGACCCGCAAGTTTCTTCGCAACGCTGATTGGCAAGACAAAGTGATCTCCGTTCTTCACGAAATTGCCTTCGCTATCCGTTGCGTATTGGAAGTGGAAGTCTCCGTTGTCAAACTCAACGACGTTATACATATCTTTGCCCGTCTTTGTCGAGTCGATAGAATAGATACGGAAGTCGAATCTTCCCGTGCCTCCCCAACCGTCTGCCGATTGTTCGCCCGTTTCTTTTGGCGAAGCGAAGTAAGTAGGTATTGCGTGTATTTCGATAGGACTTACGGCGCCCGATGCGTTCCAATCGAAATTCTCGTATTGATTCCAAGTCCAGGTGGAGATACTCGGCGACTTAACCCAATTATTGCCCGCCGGAGAAATTCTTAAAGAAATGGTTTGCTCATACTCTTTCCAGTTGCCGTTGACGTCTGCGGGGCAATAAGCCACCAAATTATATTCACCTGCCGAAGCCATGCCAAACTTGGTGATATCCGTCAGCGCTTCTCTATCGTCGTTATCGTTTTTGACGGGGACGAGCGTATACGTATAGTCTTGAGCGTCGCCGAATTGCGTTGCCCAAATGATATTGTCGAGTGTTATCTCGCTGTTCCAAGACCAACCTGCCATATACAAAGGCACGGTGGTGCTGTTGTTGGCGGGGACTATCTTATAAGATATCTCTGCGACGTTCTTGCTTGCGTCCTTCTCCCAACGGTAAAGTTGAGTATTTTCCGGGCTGATTGTAAGAATTACTTTCTTATCGCCGTGATTTACGTTGTCTTGACTAGACGGGAAAGACGCCTCGTAATAAGCTCGCTCGAATTCCAATTCACCGTTGAGATAGTTTATCTCGGGATATATCTCATATCCGGTATATTCGATATCTCCTATGCCTTGCGGCGCAGTAAGCGTCCTATACACTATTATGTCAAAGTAGCATAGTCTACGGTCGTTGTTGTTAGGACTAATCAGCGACCGACGATTCTTACAAGTCAACTGATAATAAATGGTATACACGTCGGGAGTATTCAGCGGATAGTCGTCAAGCAAGTCTGCCATACTCAAATACGAGTTGTTCCACATACGATTGAGGTTGTAAGTGATTTTAAAATTGCTGTCAAAGAGCGAATCGTACGTCTTATCCGTCCATGCTCCGATGCGCGCAGTATTCCATTGCGGCGTTCTACCCAACGCCAACATATCTTGCAATTTCGTCTTCTTGGTTGCGTCGGTAAGCGCGCTCAAATCAAAGAGAACTCCATTTGTGAGATATGTATTTGTGACTTGCTTCATATCGTATTCAAAGGAAGCGCCTTTGATTTGATCTATTGCCGCCATTTCCTCGGCGGTAAATTCCTTTTCATATACGTTGAAGGAGAAACTTTGATAGAAGGGTTGATATCTTGTTTTGTCGTCTTCTTCAAACTCGACCGAAAACGCTATTCTATAACTTCCCACCGGCATTGACGAATTAATATACTTACCAAAGTCGGCTACCGCAACGTCGTTGATTGTGATAACGCCAAGCGAGTTTGGCGAAGTCAATTCGAGACTGAACTTAATGTTTACTTTAGATCCCAAAGCTACCGCAGGCGCAGCAGGCAAATTTGAAGAACCGAATTCCCACTCCGAAGGCATATTATACGACCTAGCATCGTTGCCGCTCTCGCCTTGATACGTCAACCAGTTGTTGAGTTTGACGATATACCAAGTCTTGTCGACCGAAGCTTCAGTCGCGGCTTCATTGGTCGAACCGTAGAAGAGACGACTTTTATCGTGAGTTAAGGCAAGTCTATAGTTGTTCTTTGCCGCATCCGTCAATGTCACTTTAAATTGCTCTCTATACTCGCCCGATTCGCTTTGCGCTGTGCAGTTTGAGAAATCGCATACGAATACGTCGCTGTCTTTGTGAGCGTCTTTCACTACGTTAGTTACGAGCGTAAGCGAGTATTTCATCTCTGTTCCTTCGGCTCTGACAAAGCTATTCCAAAGTCCGTCTTTATGATCTACGTACGCTCCCATATCGGTTTGCTCGTCGGTAAACCAAGAACTTCCGTACTTATAGAGCGAAACGGCTTGCTCGCCCGACACTTCTTTTCCGGGACGGAGATTGACTTTGTCCATGCCGTTGGTTACGCCAAGGCGGAAGATAGTATAATCGCCCAAATCTATTTGAGTCTTATTGACGGTGACGGTCATAGTAGGCGCGGCAGTTGCGTCCCATTCGCCATAGTAAGCGTCGGGTTGAATCTCCAAAGTATATACGCCCGCCTCTTGGACAACCGAGCCTATTGACTCGTAGCTCTTTGCCACGCCGCTACTGTCTACGTAACTCGTTACGCTTACCGTATAGTTGTTTGAAATTGACTCGGGAATACCCGTAATTATCGGGTCGTTTTCTGAAAACGACGTATTCTTATACTCTCTTATCTTATCTTCAAGGTCAACCTCTCCTATCTTCTTGGCGTACATATTTATTACGCTGGTTTTATTAGTATCGTTTCCCGCATTACGAAGTGATAAGAGACCCGCTGAGGTGCCTATAGTCGTCTCGTTATATTTTGTATTAAACTCCGTAGACGTAAACCAACTCGACTTAGAATAACCGGTATATTCAGTCAAAGCGGGCAAGATTTGTTCTCTATATTCCCAAGTATCGTCGCTTTTTCGCTCATAACAATAAGAATTTTTATAAGGTCCGGTCTCGCTCGTGTCATAGTTTGCCAAAGGACCCGTATATAAGCGTTGAATTTTAGCGTCATCGATAGCGTTATATTTATAAGCGCCGGCATTTGTATCCCATTCGCCTATATTAGGTACGATATCTACCAAATAGGTATAGAATTTCAAAGTACCTTCCGTACCGAAAAAATCTTCCATACGCTTATAAAGTCCGCGAATGTATACGTTCTTTCTATTTGCATAATCGTTATAGTTGCGATATACGAACATACGCTTCGTGGTTGATGAATTATAAGAGAAACCGTCGCTCGCGCAAAAAGGATTGTTAGACGGCGGATAAAAGATAAGTCCCGCGCTTACGCCGCCGAATTTAAAAGTCTGCTTACCAATATATTCCACGTTGCCGCAATTAAAAGTCCACATCGGCGCGCTAAGAAACGCGTAGTTGCCGATTGCCGAAACCGTATCGTCGGGTATAGTCGTATGCTGTACCCATCTAAAATAAAATACGTATTGACCTATATCGTATCTCAACTTGGCGTCGCCAACCGTACCTGCGATTACTCGCGAAGAGCCGTTGATAGCGACGTTGCTGCCAAGCTCGGTTGCGGTTGCCGCAAGCGAAGAAAAATCGTTTTGCACTTCATTTCCCTCGCAGTCGATATAATCGTATACTCCACTGCGTTGTTCGCTGTCCACAGACAAATCAACTTGCTTGGGCAATCTGACCATATAGTCATTCGCCGCGTGTATTGTATCGCCGCCGCTTTCGGGACCGCGATAATTTACCAAATACCACTTGTTTACGGCATAACTTATCTGTCCCCAGACAGATTCAACGGTGACTGCGTTTCCCATCTCCGTAGAAAGCGGGCTTGTTCTCGACGTGTTCTTACAAAATACGAACCCGTCGTTGGTAGTTACCAGCCAGGAGCGTCCGACGCCCTTCTTGTATATATTCAAATAAGTGTCCTTAATTGGAGTCATATTTTTGACTTTGCTTTCAAATCCAGAGTTGGCGTTTGACGGCAATTCTACTTCTAGGATCTTTTTGGAAACAGCGCTTTCACTTGTGTTAACGTTAAATGCGTTTACGTCAAGCCCTGCGCCGTCAGCCCCAAGTCCCGACGGCAATGATATGTGAGTCAGACAGTTACTTGCAAAAGCGTACGCTTCTATAGACGTCAAAGTGTCGGGAAGCGCTACGTCACACAATCTGTCGCAACCGTTAAAGGTATATGAAGGAATCGTCCTTAAATTCGTAGCCTTAGTGAAGTCTATCCTTCCAAGCCAACCTCCGCCGTTACCGAATACGGAGTTGGTACGCGAAGTACCTCTTGTAATCTCGGCGAGTTGACTTCCTGTATTCGCAGTAATGGATAGCCACTTAACCGACGTCGTACCGAGAGCCGTCGATCTGTCTATATCCAACTTCTTTACGCTGTTTGGCAAGAGCAAATGCACGTACTTGTCGATAACGGTAGTCTTAGCCATACCTTTCCAAACGCCGTCGGCATCTATTTTCATTGAATCAACTTCAGTGTAAATATATTGACCGTTTGGTATGCCCAATTTATTTGCGTAATCTCTGGCTAATTCTTCCGTCTCCGCCATTATATAGGGTTTTTCTTTATATACTTGAACGGCAGAAGTTTGAGATGCGCCCGTATCCGTCGTATTCTTAAAATTATTTGCGGTGACGCCGTTAAATAACGATAGCCATGCTCCCATTGCCAAAAAAGCAATAAGTACCACGGCTAAAACTATCAAAACGATTTTTCTGTATTTGCTATTCGTATTCATGAAACTTCTCCCTCACAAAAACAAATTACGTATATTCTGATTTTCTATCGATAATTTCCCCTTAATTTTAAAGCCGACCTCTACGTAAGTTCCCCAACTTCGTCTTGAAGGTCCTTTCTGCAATCAAATTCCCTTATCTTGCTCTTTACGCAAGCGTTATAATATATTTATAACACGCTCGCATAAAATAGCGACACTTATAATATTACTTTATTTTAAAAGTGTCAACTATTTTTTATTACTTTTTAAATAATTTCCACTATTTTCCAACGTTTTTAGATAATTATTTACAAAAAACTTCAAAAGTCGCTAATTTTTCAAAAAAGTATAAACTCAGACTAATTTTCTAAAAATACTTAAAAACCGCTCAAAATGCAATACATATCACGTTCTAGAGGTAATTTAAAGGATAATTAGAAAGGACGTAAGAACAACTTACGCCCTGATTTTATTTATATATATTCAACGTATTTACGCGTATTGACCGTTGCGGACGTTGAACTTGAGCTCAATCTGTTTGCCGTCCTCTTCAAATACTACTTGCATTATATCTTCCCGTACGAATTCCGCGGAAATGATTTTTATATCCTTTTGCGCAAAGGTCTCTTTTAATACTGCTTTTTGCTCTTCGCCGTAACTGCTTACGTCGTCGGAGATAAAAAGCAAACTTCCAAAAGTCGAATTGATTTTTGCTACGAGCTTGCGCTGTTCAAAGCACATTTGCATATTGTAATCGCGTAGCATAAATACGTCGGGGGCGTTCATCCACGCTCTGCCATTGAGGTGACGGCGGAAAATGGTATTGCATATAGTATGCGGAGTGGACGTGTCGTCTCTCGTCCTATGCTTTTGATTTTTCCAATACAGCTGAACGTCGGAGCCTATTCGGCAATAGTCCACTTTGCCAAACGCAGGCATAAGCGGAACTCCGCAACCAAGTATCAACTTATCTCCGCAGCACTCCCTCAAGAGGTCCATAGCGTCGCACATTATCTCACCGCGCGTCTTGCCATGCATAGGCAATACGCAAGCGCCGTACAAAAAGTCGAGTTTTACGAGGTCATAGCCCCACTCGTTGAGCACGACGTCAAAGACGTGTTTTATATACTCTCTTGCGCCTTCGTTGTATATATCCAGCGAATAAAATCCTCCCCAATTATGCCCCGTGTTATACGGTTTGCCGTGCTTGTCTTTGACAAACCAATCGGGATGCTCCTTAAAAAGTTTGGATCTCTTCACGCCTGCAAACGGCGCAAGCCAAAGTCCCGCGATCATACCCTTTGAATGTATACTGTCCGCGACAGCTTTCATACCGTTTGGAAATTTGTTTTTGTCTGTGATAAGCCAATCGCCTATATTCTCCTGATATCCGTCGTCGATTTGGAAGCAATCGAATTGCGTATCTTGATTTGCAATGCTCTCCAAATCGCGGTTGATAACGCCTTCGCTTATACGGTTGTAATAGTTGTACCACGACGTATATCCGCAACGCTTTTTGTTCTCACGCGACTTCACGCCCATTTTATCAAAGTATTCGTCAAAAGCGTCGTCGTATTTTCCGCAGATATGCGCAAGCTCCAACAACTTATTCTCGCCCGTATATTCCACGCCCTCAAGCTCTTTTGAAATTATGACTTCGCCGTTGTTGCAATCAAAAGTAATCACCGTATATCCGTATCGCTCGTTCAACGAACCGAATATCTCCACGTCCTCTCCGCGACGTACGTAGCCGTAAGACCAGCCGTAGAATATGCTGCTCTTTCTCGGATAATCCCAAAAGAGAATATCCCCGCCCTTTGGCAACCCTATTCTTCTCAAAATAGTCTTTGTGACGAGAAACTCCGTCAGCCTCGTCAACTCTTTCATCTGACCTTTGGGCTCGTACTCCATACTGTCCGTCCAACTTTGATAGCCATTGACGAAAATCTTATCGTTTTCGCAATACGTATGCGGAAATACCAAATCAAACTTCAAAAAAGACACCTTTATTTTTGCATTGAGCGTGACCTTCAATACCCCGTCTTCGACGGTTGTGTCCAAAGAAAAATGTTCGCATTTATCTGCGTTGCAGACGTACTTTTTGCCGTCCGCAATATATTTTATATCGTATTTGATAGCGCTTGAATCCATAACTATCTCCCCTATCATATATTGATTATTTATTATTATATTATATAAGAGGCGGTATGTCAGCCCTTTCTTATCAATTTATCAAAAAAAGGTTGTTTTTTGATGCGCAGTGTGCTAAAATCTATTTGATAAAAAAATTTGGAGGTAATTTATGCCACTCGTAACATCAAAAGAAATGTTTAAGAAAGCGTACGCAGGACACTATGCAATCGGCGCTTTCAACGTAAACAATATGGAAATTATTCAAGGTATCGTAGAAGCCGCTACCGAAGAAAACGCTCCGCTTATACTTCAAGTATCTTCCGGCGCAAGAAAGTACGCTAATCCTACGTATCTTCGCAAAATGGTAGAAGCCGCTGAAGAAGTAAGCCATCTTCCGATCTGTCTCCACCTCGACCACGGCGACACATTCGAGCTTTGCAAGAGCTGTATAGACGGCGGTTTCAACTCCGTAATGATCGACGGTAGCCACCACTCTTTCAAGGACAATATCGAATTGACGAAAAAAGTCGTTGAGTACGCTCATGACCACGGCGTAACCGTAGAAGGCGAACTCGGACGTCTTGCAGGCGTTGAGGACGACGTAAAGGTATCCGCAGAAGACAGTTCTTACACCCGCCCCGAAGAAGTTGAAGAATTCGTAACCAAGACGGGCGTTGACTCCCTTGCAATTGCAATAGGTACTTCGCACGGCGCATTCAAGTTCAAGCCGGGCACCAAGCCGCAACTCCGTTTTGACATTCTCGAAGAAGTAAGCAAGAGATTGCCCGAGTTCCCAATCGTACTCCACGGCGCATCTTCCGTACCTCAAGAGTTCGTCAAGATCGTAAATGAAAACGGCGGTAAGCTCAACGACGCTATCGGCGTACCCGAAGAAATGCTCCGCAAAGCCGCTTCTATGGCAGTATGTAAGATCAATATAGACTCCGACCTCAGAATGGCTTGCACCGCAGGTATCCGTAAGCACTTTATGGAGCACCCGGATCACTTCGACCCAAGACAATATCTCGGCGACGCAAGAGCAAATATCAAGTATATCGTTAAGCACAAGCTTGTCAACGTACTCGGTTGCGCAGGCAAAGCTGATGAAATCCTCGGCAAGTAATCAAAATATGAAATATAAAAAAGAGATAGGCGACGCCTATCTCTTTTTGTCTCTGCCCTCGTTTTCTCAATTTCTTATTAGGATATTCTTTACGCGCCATCGAAATTTGTCGATTTTATACGAAATTTAAATATTTTTGTAATTTCGTACAAAAGTTATTTAAAACGCTTGCCATTTAGCCACATTAACGCTATGATTATATTACAGGAACATCAGACGATAATTATTTTAGATTTCCCAACTAAATAAAAAACTATGCGCGGAGATGATAACATGCCAACATCTTATGATATTGATTTTCATTATTTTGCAAAGAAAGCCAAAAGTCGACTTTCCGGTCATAATGAGGGAAGGACAAACGAGTACAATAAATATCTTCAAAAAGCCAACGATACTTATTTGCTGATACTGAGAATGGCTACCGAAGAAGAAACCGTATATAATCCCATTTCGCGATTTGTAGGAAAAGATCTCAAAAGTGTTCCCGATTCAAGCGAGAAGATAAGAACCGTTCTCGAGACGAGTAAATACGTCTGCGAAGTCAGACAGAGAGTGAGGACCGACCTTGTCAAAAAAGCAAGAAACAACGAGCCCGTCTACATAGACGGCAAAGAATACGACCCGTTAGATTTATTACGCAAATTACATTGAATAAAAAACGCCTTCGAAATATCTCGGAGGCGTTTTGCTTGACAAGCTCCTCTCCCCGACTGTATAATTACGTTAACTGAATAATATTGCAAGGTTGCTTTGGCAATTGCCATGCATCAAAAAGGGAACGGAGTGAAAATCTTCGACAGCCCCCGCTACTGTAACGGCTACGAACGTTCAACGTCACTGAAAAATCGGGAAGAGAACGCTAGGTATGAAGCCGTAAGTCAGGAGACCTGCCTGCAATATACAAGACGGATTTCGGTGGGAAGTCAAGTCGTAGCATTTTATTGCTTGTCATTCCGCCCCTACTATATACATGGGGCGTTTTTCTTTCCATACCGACATCTTAAATCACAAATATAATATGAGACGATAATTAAGTAAGTATGAACAAGATTGCGTCAGCAATTTGCGTAATTAGAAGGATACGCGTTGCAGGCGTACTAGATGTACGTCAAAATGCGTAGACGAACTTAGTACACAAATTGGTAGCAAGATTGCCATACGAGCTTGATTAGAGGCTCTAAAAACACTAAGGAGCGTACTAATGAAAATGAAAAAGTACTCAAAAATTCTTGTAGCAATCTTACTCATCACGTTGCTTGCGACGGCTCTCTTCGCTTGCATCAATCCCGACAATGACTCTCAAGGCAAAATGACGCTCGTAGTACTCAACGGCGACGACGCCAAAGAATACACCGTCGACCTTGCAAAAATACCGTCGGGCAACTCTTCTACGGGACTTATGGCAATTCTCGATTATCTCAAAGACAAAGGAGAACTCACCTATACTTCCAACGACAGCGGTTACGGCGCATATCTTACGCAAGTAAACGAATTGACTGAAGGCGGCGGAAATTATATTTACGTATATACCGACGTACAAGCAGACTTCGACGTAACGCAATACGCGTCGCAAATTACTTACAAAAACAAGAGCTATACCAACAGCGGCGTGGGCGCAAGTCAAATGAGCGTCAAAGACGGTTGCACGATAATTATTACGACGATATCTTTCGCTTGATATGAAGTCATCGCACCGCGACAGAGCACTTAAGCTTGCGCTTATAGCAATTATGGCAGCCACCCTCGAGGGTGGCAAGCTTGCTCTGTCATTTCTTCCCAACGTGGAGATAGTCACTCTTCTTTGCGCCGTATACGGCTACGTCTTCGGTATATGCGGAATAATCGCAACTTACGTCTTCGTAGGTATCGAGACCTTGATATGGGGCGCAAACACTTGGGTAATCACCTATCTGATACATTGGGGATGCGTGGCTTTCGTCTTTATGCTGTTTGGCAAATTCAAGATACAAAACCGACTTATCGCCACTGCTACCGCAGTACTTTTGACCGTAGCTTTCGGCGTATTGAGTTCTCTCGTTGACACGGGACTGTTGACGGGTTTTTTCAACGACTTCTGGAAAAGATTTGCAATCATATATGCCCGAGGATTCGTATTTTATATCACGCAGATAATTTGCAATTTACTGCTCTTTCTCATCGTATTCAAGCCTCTAGTAAAGCGCATTGATACTATAATGCCCGACAGATTCAAAAGTGTGAATCTATCCAAATGATAATAGGCAAGTTATTCTTCTCTTTTCATAGCTTTGAGCAATGCAAGCAAAGCTTTTTGCTGATTTGAAGAAAGCGACGCGTATTCGTCAAGCAACTCGCTCTGCTCCTTGGTGAGCGCGCGCGGTTCGCTCTCCTCCGCAAAAAATTGCGACAAGGTTATACCGCACGCATTGCAGATTGCCTGCAAGGACGCGACCGACGGCTGCACGTTTTTTCTAAACCAAGAAGATATCGTCGTCTGCGGTATGTTTGACTCCACGCTCAACTTATATTCCGTCCACCCTTTTTGATTACGCAATTCGATAATTTTTGCCAAAATATCCATATCATTTCCTATAATAGTCTTTTTCGTATATTTTATACGAAAAATTATTGACAAACAATATTACATATCGTATAATTATTACGATATATCGTAATTGCGTTGCGCTATTATAAGAATGACTTTTATCAATCATACCCCTAATAAAATAATACCCCCGTGAATTTCGAGGGTATTATTTTTCTTTAAGCTTTCGTAAGTTCTGTATCTTCAAATACGTCCTGCGCTTCATCTGTCGTAATGCAGTTTTCGTTGTTATCTCCGTCCGGCGTATCTGGCGGCTGAGGAGTTTCATCTTTGCTTTTGAATTTTTTACGGCTTATCAAATAATACGACAAAAGCATTACGCTTCCCGTCGCGATCCACGAAATTGGATATATAATCATCAGCACGTAGAAATTTGAGGAATACGCTTTAAATACCGTATACACCCATATTATACGCAATACGCAAGACCCGACGACGGTGATAAGCGCAGGCAAAAGCGACTTGCCTATCCCTCTCAACGCTCCGCCCGCAATCTCGTAAGTGCTTGGAATCATCTCCCCCGACAAAACGCAAATCATTCTTATAAGAGCAAATTGAATCACCTCCGGATCGGAAGTATAGATACGAATAAAAAGCTTTCCGCCAAGCGCAAATGTGAGGCTCAAGACGGTGGTCACGGCAAGGGACGCGAGCATATTCAACTTGAATATCTTTTTGCACCTTGCATAGTTGCCCGCCGCATAGTTTTGACTGATGAAAGTTACGGTAGCCTGCGCAAAGGAACTGACGAAATAATACACGTAATACTCAAAATACAATGCGTCGCCGCTACCCGCCATAGCCTTGTCGCCAAAGCCGTTGATTGCCGTCTGAATACACACGTTGGAAAGTGAAAAGACTATGCCCTGCAATCCCGCAGGCAAACCTATCGCGAATATGCGTCTTAAATATTTTGCCTTTATTTTCGACTTTTTAAAACGTATTCTCAAGGTCTCGTTTTTCATGATGAAGAAAACTACGCACCCCGCGCTTACTGCGTCTGCGACTACCGTCGCTATAGCCACGCCAACGACGCTCATTTTAAATACTGCGACGAACAACAAATTGAGAGCTATATTTATTATGCCTGCCACTGTCAAGCAATACAGCGGTCTTCGTGTATCTCCCACGCTCCTCAAAATTGCCGAGCCGAAGTTGTATATCATCAAAAAAGGCATACCTATGAAATATACTTGAAGATATTTTACAGCAAGGGGAAGAACCTCCTCCGGTACATCCATAGCCGTAAGCACGGGTTTGGCGATAATTATGCCCACCGCGAGCAACAGTACTCCGCTTGCAAAAGCAATGACGGCTGCCGTCAACACCACGCTGTGTATATCTTCTTTGTCATCTCTTCCGATATATTCGGCAATTACGACGGTCACGCCGACGGAAAGTCCCGTAAAAAGATTGATGAGCAAGTTGATGAGCGAACCGTTGCTGTTGACGGCGGCTTGAGCGTTGCTGTCCTCAAACCAACCTATGACCGCTACGTCTGCGGAATTGAAAAGCTGTTGCAAAATACCGCTCAACGCCAAAGGCAAAGCAAAAAGCAAGATCTTCTTGAGAAGAGGACCGTGCAGCATATCAATTTGTCTTTTTTTGTTTTCTATTGCTTTATTCATATTCCGCTTTGTCTTTCCGCGATTTACCATTCACAGATTATACTCTTACGCGTAATATAAAGC
>CAMWSW010000005.1 GCA_947176975.1 uncultured Clostridia bacterium
CATATATGGTATTATAAGGGCGTACCTTCAAGAATAAGCGTAGCGCTCGATATGTCGCCAAAGGACGTAGACCTCGTGCTTTACTTCAACAAGTACGTAGTCCTCGACCCGGGTACGACTGACGTCAATTACAAGGACGTAATCGAAGATAAAGAACTTGCGGAAATCAAGGAGAGATATAAAGACCTCGGACTCGGCTCTTTCAGAGTAGGTATGGGTGCGGAAGCAATCAAAGAATTGCTTGCAAATATCGACCTTGAGAAAGAATCCGCAGAGCTCAAGGCAATCATCGCCGACAGCGCAGATAAAGCGAATAATGCAAAGAGAACCAAGGCAGTTAAGCGTCTTGACGTAATTGAAGCATTCAGAGTAAGCGGAAACAGACCCGAATGGATGGTATTGGACGTACTTCCCGTACTTCCTCCCGAACTTCGTCCTATGGTACCGCTTGACGGCGGCAGATACGCTGCATCAGACCTCAACGATTTGTATCGCAGAGTTATCAACCGTAACAACAGACTTAAGAAGCTCATTGAATTCGGCGCTCCCGAAATCATCGTGAGAAACGAAAAGAGAATGTTGCAAGAGGCAGTAGACGCCCTCATCGACAACGGTCGCAGAGGCAAGGCAGTCACAGGACCTGGCAACAGAGAACTCAAGTCGTTGACGGCTCTTCTCAAAGGTAAGCAAGGACGTTTCCGTCAAAACCTTTTGGGTAAGCGTGTCGACTATTCCGGTCGTTCGGTTATCGTCGTAGGACCGGAACTCAAGATGTATCAATGCGGTATTCCTAAAGAAATGGCAATCGAACTCTTCAAGCCGTTCGTAATGAAGAAGCTTGTCGACAGAGGAATTTGCCTCAATATCAAGAATGCAAAGAGAGTAATCGAGAGAGCTCAAGACGACGTCGTATGGGATATCCTCGAAGAAGTAATCAAGGATCACCCCGTACTTCTCAACCGTGCTCCGTCATTGCACAGACTTTCAATTCAAGCATTCGAGCCGGTACTCGTAGAGGGTAGAGCTATCAAGTTGCATCCGCTCGTATGTAGCGCGTTCAACGCAGACTTCGACGGCGACCAGATGGCAGTTCACGTACCTCTTTCGATAGAGGCAAGAACGGAAGCTAGATTCTTGATGCTTTCCACAAATAATATCCTCAAGTTGAGCGACGGTAAGCCTGTCGTATCGCCTACGCAGGATATGGTCATCGGTTCTTACTATATGACTATGGTGCGTGAGGACGGTTTGTCTGACAGCGAACGCAGATGCTTCAGAAATCCCGAAGAGGCTATGATGGCATATCAAGCGGGACAAATCACGCTTCAGACGAAAATCAACGTTAGAGTATCCAAGGAAATCGGCGGAGTCAAGTATTCCAAGATTTTGAAAGATACCACTATCGGTAGAATAATCTTCAACTCGGCTATACCTCAAGATTTGCATTTTGTGCCGAGAGATACGCCGGAGCAAAAGCTCGATCTTGAAATCAACACGACCGTTGACAAGAAAGTGCTTTCCAAGATAGTTGACGCTTGCTTCAAGTATAAGGGCGCAACGGAGACTTCTATCATATTGGATAGAATCAAGGCTCAAGGATATAAGTACTCCACGATTGGAGCAATCACAGCCAGCGTATTCGATATGCACGTACCTCCTATGAAAAAGGAAATCGTCGCCAAGGCAGACGAGAACGTTGTCAAAATCGAAAAGCAATACAAGAAAGGTCTTCTTACCGAAGAGGACAGATACAAGCAAACGATTGCCGTATGGCAAAAAGCTATTGCCGACATCAACGTTGAACTCAAGAAAGGTCTTGACGACTTCAACCCGATTTGGATGATGGCAAACTCAGGCGCGCGTGGTAGCATGACACAGATATCACAGCTTTGCGGTATGAAAGGTCTTGTCGCTGACCCGTCAGGTAGAACAATTGAATTGCCTATCAAGGCTTCGCTCCGTGAGGGCTTGTCGGTACTCGAGTACTTCATATCTTCGCACGGCGGACGTAAAGGTATGGCGGATACGGCTCTTAAGACGGCTGACTCAGGTTATTTGACCCGTCGTCTCGTAGACGTATGTCAAGACGTCATCGTCAACGAACTCGACTGCGGCGACACCAGAGGTATGGATATCGTACTCGAAGGCGACAACACCAAAGAGTTTATCGAGAGAATCGACGGCAGATACGTTATGACGGATATCCTCGGCGACAGCGGCGACGTAATCGCAGAAAAGGATACGATGATATCTCCCGAGCAAGCTAAGGCTATTGCAGCAGCAGGTATCAGAAAAGTTAAGATCAGAAGCATTCTCAACTGTAAGTCGGCGCACGGCGTATGCGCAAAGTGCTACGGTAAGAATATGGCTTCGGGCAATTCCGTAAAACTCGGCGAAGCAGTTGGTATCATTGCGGCTCAGTCAATAGGCGAGCCTGGTACGCAGTTGACGATGAGAACCTTCCACACGGGCGGTGTAGCATTGTCGGGCGATATCACCAACGGTCTCCCCAGAGTCGAAGAATTGTTTGAAGCAAGACGTCCAAAGGGTCAAGCTCTTATCGCAGACATTGCGGGCGAAGTATCTATAGACAACGAAAAGCACGTATTGACTATCATACCTGCAAAGGCTGACAGCTCAAAGGTTGACTACAAGTTGGTATTCGGTCAAAAGCTCAAGGTAGAGCACGGTCAGAAGGTAGCAGCCGGCGAAGTATTGACGCAAGGCAGCATCTATCCGCAAGACTTGCTCCGCACCAAGGGCGCAAAGGACGTACAGGAATACATCATCAAAGAGGTTAAGATACCTTACGCAAGCGCGGGTGTTGATATCAACGAGAAGCATATCGAAATCGTTGTAAGACAAATGCTCCGCAAGGTTAAGATAGAGAACCAAGGCGACACGTCGATGATGCCGGGCGAATACGTAGACATATTCGCTTACGAGGCAGAAAACGAGAAGACTATCGAAGAGGGCGGCAGACCTGCTATTGCAAAGAGAACTTTGCTTGGTATCACAAAGGCTGCTTTGGCTACCGAGTCCTTCCTCTCCGCAGCTTCATTCCAAGAGACTGCAAAGGTATTGACGGAGGCTGCTATCAAGAATAAGGTAGACCACCTCGTCGGACTCAAAGAAAACGTCATTCTCGGTAAGCTCATCCCTGCAGGTACGGGTATGAAGAGATATCGCAATATCGTAGCTCTTCCCGCAGGCGGAGCAGAGAGCCATATCGTTGAGGAGAATATTGAGCATAAGTTCTTAGGCGAAGACGATATCGAAGACTAATTACAACTAAATACAAATCAAAATTCTATAGAGAGTGTGGGAGTGACGGACACTGTGAACACACAGCAACCTCATGTAAGGTGCTAAATTCCGCAAGTATACTTGATAGATAGAATACGAAGTCGCTCTATCCAAGTAGAGCGACTTTTTTTAGGAGAACAATATGACAAAGAGATTATTTACAAGCGAAAGCGTAACCGAAGGACATCCCGACAAGTTGTGCGATAAGATTTCCGACAGCATACTCGACGCATTGCTTTTGCAAGACCCAATGAGCCGCGTTGCGTGCGAGACTTGCTCCAATACGGGATTCGTACTCGTAATGGGCGAGATTACTTCCAAGGCTACTGTCGATTATAAGGCAATCGTACGCAAGACTGTTTTGGAAATAGGCTACGACAGCAAAGAAAAGGGGCTTGACGGCAACACCTGCGACGTCTTTATCAAGCTTGACAAGCAGTCGCCCGACATTGCAATGGGTGTGGACAGCTCGCTTGAAAACAAAAAGAACGCGGGCGAGGGAGATAAATACGACCTCATAGGCGCAGGCGACCAAGGTATGATGTTTGGCTACGCTTGCAAGGAGACGCCTACTCTTATGCCAATGCCAATATATTTGGCTCACAAACTCACCGACAGACTTACCAAAGTCCGCAAGAGCGGAGAACTCAAGTATTTGCGTCCCGACGGCAAAGCGCAGGTGACAGTAGAATACGTCGATGACAAAGTCAACCGTATCGACACTATCGTGCTTTCCACCCAACATTCTCCCGAAGTGGATATGGACACGTTGAGAGAAGACGTCAAGAAGCATATCATCGACGGAGTTATTCCGCCTCACTTGATGGATGCAAAGACCAAGATTTATATCAATCCCACGGGTAGATTCGTCGTTGGCGGACCGCAAGGCGACAGCGGACTTACGGGCAGAAAGATTATCGTCGATACCTACGGCGGATACTGTCCGCACGGCGGCGGCGCGTTCTCGGGTAAGGACAGCACCAAGGTGGACAGGTCGGCTTGCTATATGGCAAGATACGTCTGCAAAAATATCGTTGCTAGCGGTATTGCCGACAGATGTCAGTTGGACGTAGCGTACGCCATAGGCGTGGCAAAGCCCGTGTCTATCAATGTCAACACCTTCGGCACAAGCAAGTATTCTAACGAGCAGATTGCCGGCATCATCAACAAAGTCTTTGACTTGCGTCCGCTTGCTATTATTGAAGAACTCAATTTGAGAAAGCCTCAATTTGCCAAGACGAGCAATTACGGACACTTCGGCAGAGAAGACCAAGGTTTCAGATGGGAGAAGACCGACAAAGCTCCGCTTATTGCAAAATTGGCGTTGGAATTGGATCAAAGCGCAATAATATAATTATGGAATTATTTGACGAAATTCAATACGATATACTCAAAGGCTACGTTGAGGAAATAGTATTCCGCAACGTAGACAATGGCTATTGTGTCGTCAATATCAACGCAGACGGAGTCTTGGAGACGGCAGTGGGGATTTTCCCGCCTATCGAAGAGGGCGAATACCTTGAGATGAGGGGTAATTTTACCGTCAATTCCAAGTTTGGAGAACAGTTCAACGTCAAAGAATGCAAGATTGCAAGACCCGAAGACAAAGAAGCTATCATGCGCTATCTTGCCAGCGGACTTTTTGCGGGCGTGGGAGAGGTGACGGCAAAGAATATCGTCGACCTTTACGGCACGGCTACTTTGGACGTGATAGAAAATGCTCCCAACAAATTGGCAAGCGTCAAGGGTGTGTCTCTCAAAAAGGCAATGGCGATATACGAGGCGTATATCGTACATAAAGAACAGCAAGCTACGATAGTATATCTTCAAAATTACGAGATAAGCCTCAATCTTGCGCTGCGTATTTACAAGCAGTACGGCGAGGGTACGAGGAGAATAGTAGAGAAGAATCCCTATCAAATGGTCGAAGACGTAGAGGGCGTCGGCTTTATCACGGCGGATAAGATTGCCGTCAAAATGGGCTTTGACCAATACAGCAGATTTAGGATAAGCGCGGCGATATGCCACGTACTGCAAGAGAGCGCAAATCGCAACGGACACACTTATCTTCCTAGAGGCGAAGTCGTCTACGAGGTGTGCAATCTATTGCGAATGGAGCTTGACGAATACGGATATCTCGTCAACGGTATTATTCTCGACAACGTCGTTCAAGGCAAGATCGTCATTGTTCAGCAAGGCGATACAGAGTGCGTATTCTTGACGAGGTTTCACGAAAATGAATTGGGCATTGCCAAGTGCTTGACGGATATGATGAAATTCGCAAAGCCAATTGACCTCAACGTCGACGTTGATATTGAGCAGTATCAAAAGTCGCGTAAGATGACTTTGCACGAAGGTCAAATCAACGCTATCAAGAATTGCGTCAATTACGGTGTCAACGTCATTACGGGCGGTCCGGGTACGGGCAAGACCACTATCATTAATTGTATAATCAATATACTCAAAAAGCAAGGCAAAAAGGTCGCCTTATGCGCTCCGACTGGCAGAGCGTCTAAGAGACTTTCCGAAGCGACGGGCGAGGACGCCAAGACGATACACAGACTTCTCGACCTCGATTTTACGGGCGGCAAAGGTCATTTTAATTACAATGAAGAGACTAGACTTCAAGCCGACGTAATAATCGTCGACGAAGTGAGTATGTGCGACGAATACGTTTTCCACGCATTGGCAAGGTCTGTCAAAAAGGGAAGCAGGCTGATACTTGTGGGAGACAAAGACCAATTACCTTCCGTAGGCGCGGGCAACGTGCTTGCCGATATAATCTCCTGCGGACTGATACCAATCAATTATCTTACGAGAATTTACCGTCAAAGCGACGATTCGCTAATCATAGAGAATGCGCACAAGGTCAACAACGGTCTTATGCCTACGATAGACAACAAGTCCAAAGACTTTTTCTTTGATTCCCAAAGCGACACTTCCGTTATGCTCAAGAACGTCATTGATTTGACGACGAAGAGACTCCCTTCTTTTGCGGGCATCACCCCTAAAGATATTCAAGTGCTTTGTCCTACCAAGAAGGGCGTACTTGGAGTGGAGAATATCAATGTGGAGATGCAAAAGGCTCTCAATCCGCCCGACAAGAGCAAGGGTGAGATACGCTCGGGCGCGAATATCTTCCGCGAGGGCGACAAGATTATTCATATCGTCAACAACTATCAAATGGAGTGGTACAGCGACGACGGCTTGAGCGGAAGCGGAGTTTTCAACGGCGATATAGGTTATATCCTGTCGATTGACAAGAGCGCGCCGAGTATGAAAGTGGAGTTTGACGACGGCAGAATCGCCACCTACAAGCAAGAGAACTTTGACGAGCTCACTTTGGCGTACGCAATCAGTATTCATAAGTCGCAAGGTTCGGAGTTTCCCGCGGTAATCATCACCGCATACGGCGGCAATCCCTATCTTATGACGCGTAATTTGCTTTATACCGCTATCACGAGAGCAAAGTCACTCGTCGTAATCGAGGGCTCAAGAGAAAGCATTGCAAAAATGGTCAAGAATAACTATACCGCAAAGAGAAATACGTTACTATCAGACTTTATCAAAGAGTTAAGCGACTGACGTTATTAAACTGATGCGTCATTCTGAGCGAAGTCGAAGAATCCTAACATATTAAGACAAAAATAACAGCCACGCAAAATTTAATGCGTGGCATTTTTTATAACTTAATATTCTATTACTATTTTATCTTGTAAAAATTTAAGATATTTCCAAAAAAAGTATACTTTTACTGACTGTCTGCGAAAAAGTATATTTTTTCAAATACATTATACTTTATGCATGAAAAAATTGCAATATCTTTGAGTCAGTAAAAGTATACTTTTTTTGGAATAAAACGGTATCGGTTTAAAGAGGAACTTATGAATAAGACAGAAGTGACAAAGAGAATTAAAATAGCATTGGTGTCAATTTTGACGCTGGCAATGCTATTTAGCTGTATAGGAATAATATCAGGTAGGGCAAAGATGGCTTATGCATTTTACGACGAAAGCTATTTGAAAACGGAATCTACTAATTTAGGCGAGTTAATGATAAATGGTTACGAAAGTAGCAGTGGCAAAGTCTTTGACGCCGAAGTATTCTGGAAGCTAATCGCTTTAGTAACAGGAGAGACTAATCCTACTGTGTCTACACTCAAAAATTGGAACACGGTAAAAACTGCTTCTGATTTTAGCGCAGCCAACTCCGCCAACGATAATAAAGACCTTTCTATCACTATCAACGGCTTGAGTTGGACTCCTGTGTATCTATCTTGTAATAATAAAGAGAAACCTGAACCCATATTGACTTTTATGCAATCCACCAGTACTGATAGCAGCATATGGAATCAGGCAGAGCAAAGCAGTGTTCTTGGCACGTATCCAAGTAACATGTACGGCACGAGCTGGATTCGCACAAGCGTATTGAATAATGGTGGTGAATACGCGGCGACTTATGATGCGACTTCGCTGACGCCTGTTGCGCAGGACGCAAGTAGCAAGTGGGCAATCTATACAATGACAAAAGCGCAGGGTGTTGCGGGTAGTATAAAGGAATTTCTTGAAGTACCTGATAATATGTCTTGGCAACATAATCAGAGCTCAAAAGAGTCAGCAGGCTTTGAAAACGACTTAAATAACGACGCTTTGGATAGTGGTGGAACGTACATCTATGGTGCAGACTACTATACGAATCCCACTGTAAGTACAGAGGGGTATCAGGCTTGGAAAAACGACACGCTCTGGCTTCCTAGCTTAGCCGAGACAGGGTATGGTGGTGGTTTGTGGAAAACGTCTGTACCCCAGCGACAGAACAGCGCAGCATATTGGTTGCGTACGGCTGGTTATAATTACGGACATCCTCTATACAACCTTGCTGCCGGCACAAGCCACTACGGCAATCCTGCCACGTATAGTTTCCCGTATCGGACAGCATTTCATCTAAACCTAAAAACAGTATGCGATAATATTGGAGCTGGGGCACCGACGGACGTAAAATCAGCCTATTATACGGGTCAATCTCAGACTTTGGCGGATGTTACGAACAAAGACGAGATAGGTTGGTATGATTCCGATATAATAGAATTGTCCTATCCCAAGGACGGAATGATAGACGCGGACACTTATCAAGTGACTGCGAAGATTACCGAAACAGCAAAAAAGAATGGGAAAACTTTTATCGGAGACGGCGATCCATACGAAAGGACTTTTAATTTCACCATCAACAAGAAGAAGATAGGCGTGGATTTGACTGTCGTCAACAACGTACCGAAAGCAACAGCTAAAAGTGGAGCGGTGTATTCGGGCGATACGTCGGAAAACGGGCGAGCCCCTGTCTTTGATTTTACTTATAAAAACAAAGACAGCGGACAGACCTATACTTCATATCCCACTGTGATAGGCAAATATACCGCCACGGTAAAGATTGCCAATGAGTGTAACTATGAATTGGATACGCAAACGACGCTGACCATAGATTTTGAAATTACGAAAGTCAAGGTGACAAAACCCGGTATAGGCTCTACTTCAAAGGATTATTCAGGCGGTAATCAATCGTTTAATATATCGCCTACGACAAACTTAGATAAGATAAAAGTCACAGTCGATTCGCCTGCGACGTATAAAGACGGCGTAATAACGGCAAAGGACGTAGGTAAGTACACTGTCACAATAGCGTTGGCGGACAATGGAAGCGTAACTTGTTGGCAAGACGACAGTATCGATTCTTATACAATAGATATACATATTACGCAAAAGGAGTTGACTTCGACCATTATTTGCAGCGACGTAGATTTAAATTGGGGAGTAGGCGAAACTCCTACAATGACAATTTCAGACGACAGGATAAGTGGAGATAGCGTAGATTATTACGTGTATTATCTCAAGTCGGGAGATAATACAAAATATGAATTTTCAGACGCAAATAAGCAAGTCAATGCAACCGGTTTGGTAGTGACAATGCCCAATGATTTTGCAATAGGCAGTTACAAGTTTTGCGTTGAGTTGAAAAATGACAAGGGCAATTACTATATTGACGGAGTAACGAAGTCAAAAGATTTTGAAGTCGTAGGCAGTGACGTCAAGGTTACGGCAAGTTCTATCAAGTGGCTTGTCAATAGCGTGCCTATAGGCGAACTTACAAATGGCAAGTTGATATTATCGTACAATGGCAAGCCGTTTAAATTCAGTATTGACGATAGCGAATTGAAGTCTTTGGGTGTCAAGATAGACACTTCAAAAGGCACTGCTAATGGCTACGGCGGAACCGTCGAACGGACAGACGTGGGCGATTCATTTACAGTGACGGTATATCTATGCAATTACGATAATACCTATGAACCGTACAGTGGAAGTTTTGATTTGGTTTACGAGATACAAAAGGGCAAATATGACTTAGGCAAGGTCAAGTGGAATTACAATTCCAATATCGTTTGGAAATATAATAACGATTGGTATACTGTCACGCTCATTGGTTTGCCCGACGGACTTACCGTAAAGGATAGCGACTATGACGGCAACAAGCAAAAGTTTGCCAAAGACGGATACGTTGCGAGGGTAGTTAAGTTTACCAATAGCAACAGCAACTTTATTACGCCGTTGTCGGGAAAACCCGAGACGTATGACGGCGACTTTGATTGGAGCGTGACTTGGAGCATAGCAAAAGCTACGATAGATTTAGATTGGGATGACGTAGATATATCAGGTATAGATTTCAAAGTGCCGCACGTCACAGGAGCCAACGCGCAATTCGTAGACAGCAGTAAATATAAATATTATAAATACGATGCAGGCGAAGTGGGCGACGAGATTGCTTTGGCTGATATAAAATTGCCCGATGACGGTATCGTGAGATATTGGGTCGAAGCATTCTTAAGTGACAATGCTAATGCAAATTACGAGATAAGCGAAGACAGTAAGATTACGTCATTCGTCGTAGGCGGAAACTTTGAGAGAGTTAAGGTAGAACTCGAAGAAAGTACGTTTACTTACGACGGCAAGCCGCACGGCGGAACTTTGAAAGTCATATCCGGTACGTTGGATATATCCAAGATAAACAAGACGTACTATAAGGGTAGCGTACATCAAGACAATTTAATTACAGGCGAACCGATTGACGCAGGAGATTATATAATAGTCTTAAGTCTTAGCAAAGAAGACGAAGATAAAGGATATTTGCTCAATAAAGTACAATTATCTTATACCATAGAAAAAGCAAAGATAAAAGCCGAGTGGGACACAAGCGGACAAATTCCTGTAATTGCAGGCTTGGACGGCACACTCAAAGATATAATAGGATATATCTATTACGACGAAGCTGGCAATGAGTTGCCAAGCGGCGCTACTTTGGAATTGGGCAAGAGTTATAAGGTCAAGGCAATACTCAAGGACAGCTATGGCGACAACTATGTGTTCGTAGCCGAAGACGGAGTGACGATACTTGAGAATCCGACTATGACTGATATGGAAGACTTTACCATTGATGATAAGATAAACAACGGACAAGGCGGTAACGTCGGCATAGGCAGCGGAAATAATGGCGAAGACGGTAGCGGAAATCAAGACGGTTTGGCTATTGGTTCTTGGGATGATTTTATTGCCAAACTCAAAGAAATACCGCTATGGCAATTGATAGCAAGCGTTATAAGTATAATACTTACGATAATCTTCCTTTCCAAGACGGCAAGCTACGACAGCAAGCGCAAGAAGTTCAACAAGAAAGCCGATAAGTTGGAGAGTATGTACGCAGGAGCGTTCTTGGGAGTGGCAATGTCTATATGGACTGCGATAGCGTGCGTATTGATGGGATTGGCAGTCGTATCTTTTATTATGATGCTGATAGCCAAGAGCAGATGCAATAAGGCGGAAGAAAATTACGAAGATTGTCTTGAAGAGCATAATCGAAACAAAGCAGACTTTGACGAGCGCAGAAGGGACGACGAGTATCGCCGTCGCATTCACGAGGATAATATGCGCCGAGACGAATACGACCGTCGTCGCGACGAAGACTTGCAAGCATTGTTAGTGCGTATGTTTGGCGGAAATATTGGCGGCAACGGCAATATGGGACAAGGCGGATACGTCGTACAGCAAGGTATAGGCATAGAGGATATGAGAGGACTTATATCAGAGACGGTTACAGCGCTCTTGCCTAATATGCAACAGGCTCTTCCGCAACAGGCATCAAGGAATGACGAACTTGTGGAAAAACTTCTCGAAAAGACGGCAAAGAACGAAGATACGATGCAAAAACTTATGAAGAAGATTGCAGAGCAGCCTACCGAGAGAGTTATTGAAAGAGAAGTTGCGGCAAGTTCTGCAATTGATGAATCGATAAAGAGTCTTATCGAGGGACAAAAGGTAATCATGCAAAGACTTGTAGATATATCTTCTCAACAAAATACTCAACCGCAGATAATAGAGAAAGAAGTACCCGTTGAAAAAATAGTTGAAAAAGAAGTCAAGGTAGAAGTCCCCGTAGAGAAGATAGTGGAAGTACCAGTAGAGAAAGTAGTAGAGAAGATAGTTGAGAAAAAAATCAAAGTGGAAGTTCCCGTAGCAGTAGCTACACCGAGCAAGCCAAAGAAAGAGACTATGCCTAGGCTTACGATTGACGAAGCTTACGCTAAGCTTTCCAAACAACAACAAAAGTATTTCGACGGGTTGAAAGCATACGCCTTGACGAAAGACAAGTGCAGAGAGAAGAAGTCGACGTATTTCATACTCTTCGGACAGTCTTCAGTTAATCCGCTTATGAAGTTAACGATAAAGAAAGACACGGTAGTAGCTCTCTTCAAGATGGAAGACGAGTATCTCAAGGATATCAAGAGAGACGCGACCAGCGACGGAACTAAAGTCAAAGTCAAAGAGACAGAAGTAATCATATCCGATGCGCAAGCTTGCAAGGTAGCGAAGAATATGATAGACCTTCGCGAAGACCAAATCGAGCGTTATCAAGACCTTTTGAAAGAACAAAGAGCAATGAATAAAAAGAAATAGACTCTTCAACTACGCTCAGGGTGACACATTTAAAGTGGAACCAACACGTTCGACGCGTCATTCTGAGCGTAACATGGTGAAGTCGAAGAATCTAAAATAAATACTTAAATCTATTTTCGACAATTTTTACTTAAAATTTTCTTGAGTTACTTTTATTGGGCTATTCATACGTTGACTTATATTATAATTATATGCTAATATTACTATTGGCAGAATTTGCCAAAGGTAGGTGCAAAATGGGATTTTTGGGTAAGATATTTCCATCTCATAATGACAGAGAACTTAAGAAGATTAACAAAATTGTAGATAAGATAGAGGCTTTGGAAGATAATTTCAAGGCAATGAGCGACGAAGAACTCAAAGCGTGTACGCAAAGTTACGTCGAAAGGCGTCAAGCGGGCGAGAGCCTTGATAGCTTATTGCCCGAGGCATTTGCCACGGTGAGAGAGGCAAGCAGAAGAGTGCTTGGGATGAGGCACTTCCGCGTTCAGTTGATAGGCGGCGTGGTATTGTATCAAGGCAGAATTGCCGAGATGCGCACAGGTGAAGGTAAGACTTTGGTTGCGACTTTGGCGGCGTATCTCAAGGCGATTGACAAAAAGGGCGTGCATGTCGTCACCGTCAACGATTACCTTGCAAAGCGTGACGCAGAGTGGATGGGCAAGATATACAAATTTCTCGGACTTACCGTCGGAGTGAATTACGCGCATATGTCTTACGAAGACAAGGTCAAGGCGTACAATTGCGATATTATGTATTCCACCAACAACGAACTGGGATTTGACTATCTCCGCGACAATATGGTCAAGGATAAGAACCGCAAAGTGCAAAGAGGATTGGACTTTGCAATCGTCGACGAGGTGGACAGCATATTGGTCGACGAGGCAAGAACACCGCTTATCATTAGCGGTCGCGGAGGAAAGCCGAGCGACGAATACGCGAGAGCCGACAGATTTGTCAAGACGCTTTTGCCTCCAAAGGACGAGCCTATAGAAGAAGAGACAGAGGACGGCGACGAGGAGAGCCAACAAGAAAAGCCCGTATATCAAGCTGACTTTGAGATTGGCGAAAAAGAAAAGTCTGTGTTCCTCAACGAATTTGGAGCGCAAAAAGCCGAGGCGTATTACGGTATTGAGAATTTGTCGGATTATGAAAATCAATCCCTCAAGCACTATATCGACAATGCTCTTAAGGCTAATTACATTATGCAAGAAGGCGTCAACTATATCGTCGTAGACAAGGAAGTCATCATCATTGACGAATTTACCGGCAGACAGATGATAGGCAGACGTTTTAGCGACGGACTTCACCAAGCAATCGAAGCCAAAGAAGGCGTGCCTATCAAGTCGGAAGACAAGACTATGGCAACCATTACTTTCCAAAATTTCTTCAGACTTTATAAGAGACTGTCTGGTATGACGGGTACGGCAAAGACGGAAGAGAACGAATTCGATTCCATATACGGACTTGACGTAGTGGTAATCCCCACCAACAAGCCCATTCAGCGTAAAGACGAACCAGATCAATTGTTCAAGACCAGAGCGGGCAAATACAACGCTATAATCAAGGACATCAAGGATTGTTACGACAGAGAACAACCTGTGCTTGTGGGTACGATAAGCGTCGAGAAGTCGGAAGAGTTGTCGCGCATACTCACCAAGCAAGGTATCAAGCACAACGTACTCAATGCAAAGAATCACGAAAAAGAAGCAGAGATAATTGCCCAAGCCGGCAAGAAAAAGGCAGTCACCATTGCCACCAACATGGCAGGTCGTGGTACGGATATTCTTCTCGGCGGTAATCCCGAATTCCTTGCAAAGCAAAGACTTGAGAAGTTTGGTTATGCTCACGAAATCATTGAGTGGGCTATGTCGTACGCCAACACTGACGATGAAGAGATATTGAAGGCAAGAGAAGAATACAAAAAACAATACGATGAATTTGCCAAGGTCACCAATGCCGAAAAGCAAGAAGTCATAGAAAAAGGCGGTTTGCGAATTATAGGTACGGAGCGCAACGAGGCTCGCCGTATAGACAATCAGCTCCGCGGTCGAAGCGGACGTCAAGGCGACCCGGGTTCGTCGGTATTCTATCTGTCAATGGAAGACGATATGGTCAGAGCTTTTGGCGGAGACCAAATGAAGTGGATTGTCGAGAAACTGGATATGGATGAGAATACTCCAATCGTCAGCAAAATCATCACCAAGCAATTTGAGTCCTTGCAGGCAAGAGTAGAAGACCGTAATTTCTCCGTGCGCAAACACGTACTTGGATACGACGACGTAATGAATACTCAACGTACTATCATCTACGAACAGCGTAATATCGTGCTTGACGATATGGACGTACATCAACAGATACTTGCTATGATGGAAGCCGTAGTCACTTCTATTTGTAATGCGTACGTGGATTACAAAGAAGACCACCGTCAATGGAATTACGATGGCTTCAACAAAGAACTTGAAGATTGCGTACTCGAGAACGGCACGAATCTTCTTTCGCCTGATTTTATTCTTGACCTTGACGACAATTCTATCGAAGGTCTTGTCAAGAGCATAATGGACGTTGCCACAGAGCAATACGAGAAGAAATGCGAAGAGGTCAATGCAATCATTGCCGAGAGCGGAAACAGCGACGCAGATTTCGGACTTTTTGAAAAAGAAGTTATGCTTTACAACGTCGACAAGAAATGGATGGATCATATCGACGCTATGGATCAACTCAAGCAGGGTATCGGACTCGTAGCGTACGCGCAGAGAGACCCCGTAGCGCAATATCGCATTGAGGGCTTGGAAATGTTCGACAAGATGATTGAGTCAATTCAATACGACACAGTGCGCACGTTGGTAAAGAGCAAATTCGAGAAGAATCCCGTTCAGCAACAAAAGCAAGAGCAAAACGTAGAAATGGTCACTAATGAAGAAGCCGCCGCAAAGACGGTAGTACGCGCAGGCAAGAAAGTAGGACGCAACGACCCATGTCCGTGCGGTAGTGGTAAGAAATATAAACAGTGCTGCGGTAAATAAAATAATAGATAAATTTATTATAGTTTGTTACTTTTAAGTATTGTAGCAAAACTTTGGTATTGACCTAAGAATGTGTAGGCAGTAATTCGATTACATCCAAGTTTTTCTATGATCCGTTGAAGTAGACTAGAGTTATCGTAATTATTGTCAGTTTCATTATTATAGAGTTCAAGAAATATGCGATTTTTATTTAGTGTTCTGAATACGATTGATTGTTTTTCAGTAACTGGAATTAAATAATCAAATCGTTGAATTATTTTTTTTATGGCGTTACCATCATGACAGTCATTATCTGTTGTTGATCTAAATAAATAATTCTCATCTCCTTTAAATACAATCTTTTTACCGCTGGGGAGACCATAGTAATAGTCTATAGATTGCAGATAGTAGAGCGGAGAGAAAGCCTCGTCGTAAGCATAATAAGTTTTATCGGCAACTCTGATTTCATAACCTTTGTATTCTGTCGATCGAGTATCGTGAATAAGTTTTAAATCGGATTTCTTTAAATCGGCAATCTCTTTGAGAGATAAACCAATCCAACCTAGTATACATACCGATTTAATTCGAGCTAAGTCTGTTGCGGCATTGCATGTATTTAGAGTGATTGTGCCTATTTTATCTATAAACTTGAGCAAATCTTTTAAACTTAGAAAATAGCTGCAAATCTCTTGCGCGGCAATAACTTCAGCGCGACTGGGGATTAGTTTTATTTCTGATATATTGGCAAATTTAAAAATATTTATAAGATATGATCTGATTTTTTCATAATGAGGTTGTGAGATTCCATTAGCAGCACGTTGCAAATAAAAAGAAGAACAAAGCAATTGCTTATCGCGAATGGCATTTTCCAATGGTGCTGCACCAACAAGTTTATTAAGATTATTGATAAACCTTTTGATATCGTCTTTTTGCGCAACGCTCGCTGTAGGATAAAATCTCTCTATAAACAACTCATAGT
>CAMWSW010000006.1 GCA_947176975.1 uncultured Clostridia bacterium
GTTGTAAATATTCAAAAAAAGTAGGTAAAAATTTATAAAATATTGATTTTTTATAAAAAATGTCTATTTTAGATTGTAAAATGTAGCACAAAAGCAAAATATATGATATAATTTTAAGGTACAAATTTGTCGAGAATACGCTTTGGGCGTATTCTTTGACAGGTTTGACAATATTTTTTGCTTATTTTGGAGAAAGTAATGGAAAATCAAGTAAAAGAACTCAAAAAAATTGTAGCGCTCAAATGCCAGACTTATTTCGGTACGACGATTGAGAATGCAAGTAAGAATCAAATTTACAGAGCAATCTGTATGACCGTCAGAGATATTCTCACCGACAAAAGACTTGCCTTTAAGAAAAAGAGATTGGAGCAAGGTTCTAAACAAGTATATTATATGTCAATGGAATTCTTGCTTGGCAGATCGCTCAAGAACCATCTTTACAACCTCAAGATGACGGAAGTATTCGACGGACTTTGCAAAGACCTCGGATATTCTATTGAAGATATGTATGCTATCGAGCCAGACGCAGGACTTGGCAACGGCGGTCTCGGTAGACTTGCGGCTGCGTATATGGAGTCTTTGACAAATCTCAATTACGTTGCGAGCGGTTTTTCCATAAGATACGACTACGGTATATTCAAACAAAAGATAGAGGACGGCTGGCAAGTTGAGCTTCCCGACGAGTGGCTTGAAAACGGCGACGTATGGCTTTCTCCCAGAATGGAAGATACCTTTGAAGTCAAGTTTGGCGGCTACATCGACGAGAGATGGGACAACGGCAGACTTTATATAGACCAAAAGGATTGCTACACTGTGCAGGCTATTCCTTACGATATGAATATCAGCGGTTACGACGTACCGGCTGTCAACAAGTTGAGACTTTGGACGGCAAAAGCTCCTGTAGATTTTGATATGAAGCTTTTTGCAGAGGGCGAATACGTCAAGTCTTTGGAGCAAAAGGCATTGGCAGAGAGTATATGTAAGGTATTGTATCCTGCCGACCACCACCAAGAAGGCAAAATGTTGAGACTCAAACAACAGTACTTCTTCGTATCTGCGTCAATTCAATCGATACTCAAACAGCACGTCAAAGATTACAAGACATTGGATACGCTTCCCGATAAGGTGGCAATACATATCAACGACACGCACCCCACGCTTTGCATCCCCGAACTTATGAGATTACTTCTCGACGAGTACGGTTATTCTTGGGACAAGGCTTGGAAGATAGTTACGCGTACCACGTCGTACACCAACCATACCGTCATGGCAGAGGCGCTTGAGAAGTGGCCCGAGGGACTCTTCAAACAACTCTTGCCGAGAATTTATCAAATCGTATGCGAAATCAATCGCAGATTTACCGACGAACTTTGGGCTTTCTATCCCAATGATTACGGCAAGGTGGATTACAACGCAGTATTGTCGGGCGGTCAAGTCAAGATGGCAAATCTTTGCCTTGCCGCTTCGCATACCGTCAACGGCGTATCGGCATTGCATTCGCAGATACTCAAAGACGAAGTATTCAGAGACTGCTACAACATGCATCCGAAGAATTTCACCAACGTCACCAACGGTATTACCTATAGAAGATGGCTTTGTCAATCCAATCCGTTGCTTTCCGATTATATTGAGAAACTCATCGGAGACGGATTCAAGAAAGACGCAGACAAACTCAAGGATCTTGCAAAGTATGCAGACGACAAAGCAGTGCTTGACAAGATTTTGAAGATAAAGAGAGAAAACAAGGTCAGACTTGCAGAGTATATCAAAAAGGCTAACGGAATTGAAGTCAATCCCGACTCGATTTTCGACGTACAGGTCAAGAGATTGCACGAGTACAAGAGACAGCTTCTCAATGCGCTTCACATCCTCGATTTGTATTATAGATTGAAAGAAAATCCAAATCTCGATATCAATCCGCGCACATTTATATTCGGCGCAAAGGCTGCTCCGAGCTACTATATGGCAAAGCAAATTATTCGCCTTATACATTCGCTCGGCGATCTCATCAACAACGATTCCGATATCAACGGCAAAATCAAAGTCGTATATCTCGAGAACTACAGAGTCACGCTTGCCGAGATTATTATGCCGGCATCCGACGTATCCGAGCAAATCTCCATTGCAGGTAAAGAGGCGAGCGGTACTGGTAACATGAAGTTTATGATCAACGGCGCAGTTACCATGGGTACTATGGACGGCGCAAATATCGAGATATTCGAGAACGTAGGCAAAGATAACATCTTTATTTTCGGTATGCTTGCCAGCGAGATAAACGAACTCAATCGCAGAGGCTACAACCCGAGAGAGTATTACAACAGCAATCCTAGAATCAAGGCTGTCATCGACGGCTTGAGAGGCGGTATTGCGGGCGTCAACTACGGAGAGATTGCAGACGCGTTGATTTCCAGCGACGGCTACAAAGTACTTGCAGACTTCCAGTCGTACTGCGATTGCCAAGATAGATTGGATAAGGCTTACAGCGACAAATACGCTTGGGCAAAGATGTCTCTTCTCAACACGGCAAACGCAGGTTTCTTCTCTTCGGACAGAAGCGTAAAGGAATATGCCGACAGAATTTGGAAGATGAACCCTGTCAATTACTCGTCAACTGCGTCGGCAGAGAAGACGGCCGAGAAGCCTGTTAAGAAGACTGCAGCCAAGACGGCAGCAAAGTCTACGAAAAAATAATATGTCATTTTAAATAAACAATAACTCAAATAGCCTTGTTCTCCTTGAATGAGGCTATTAAAATAAGGAAGTATCGTGAGAGAACTGATATATTTCGACAGCAAAAATCCCAATTGCAAGACGCCTTTCGGAAGCGTAAGACAGGGCGAAGAGATGACCTTCAGAATCTTCGTCAAGGACGGCGTATTTATACACTCCGTCGAATTGCATATTTACGAGGACGGAGCGGATATTCCATTCATATTCCATATGACTTTTAATTGCAAGAGGGGAAATGAAAGCGAGTATATCGCCAAAAAGATAAATCTCAATAAGGTCGGATTGTATTGGTATAGATTCGTATTTAGGACGGAAAACGGAGACTATGAGTACAGAAGAGAGGGCGACGACTTCCAACTTACCGTCTATAGCAAAAATTACGTCACGCCCGATTGGGTAAAAGGCGGTGTGATATATCATATATTCGTCGACAGATTTTGCAAAGGCAAGGACAGCAAAGCCGTGTTCAACAAGAACGGCGTGTTGAAGCAATGGGGCGAAGAAGTCACGATAAAGGACGCCGACGGCGTATTCAGAGCCAACGATTTTTACGGCGGAAATTTTCAAGGTATCATAGACAAGTTGCCATACCTTAAGAAACTCGGCGTGACTTTGTTATATCTTTCTCCCATATTCAAGTCGTCGTCAAATCACAGATACGATACAGGCGATTACGAATTCGTAGACGAACTCTTGGGCGACGAGTCTAAATTTCAAGAGCTTTTGCAAAAGGCGGAGCAAAAGGGAATTCGCGTCATGCTTGACGGAGTATTTAATCACACGGGCGCAGACAGCAAGTATTTTAATAAATTCGGTAATTATCCCACTTTGGGCGCATATCAGTCGACGCAAAGTCCGTATTACGATTGGTTTGACTTCTATAATTTCCCCGACGAATATCACTGCTGGTGGGGCATCACCGTAACGCCAACGATAAGCCAAAGAGCAAAAGCATTCAGAAAGATGATAGTCGGCAAGGACGGTATAATCGACAAGTGGACTTCGCTTGGCGTCAAGGGCTGGAGATTGGACGTAGTAGACGAGTTGAGAGAAGATTTCGTCGAGGATATTCGCAAAGCGGTAAAGCGCAACGGCGCGGACACTTTACTCATAGGCGAGGTGTGGGAAGACGCATCCAATAAGATAGCGTATTCTTATCGCAGACGTTATTTTCAAGGCAAAGAGCTTGACGGCGTAATGAATTATCCTTTCAAGGAAGCCACTTTAGCATACGCATTGGGCGGGAAGGCAACTGACTTTGCAAGTACGGTAATGACTATCGTCGAGAATTATCCCAAGCAGTCTTTGGACGTGACTATGAATTTGATAGACTCTCACGACACGGCAAGAGCTTTGAGCGTGTTGAGCGGTGTTGATATGAGCGGTACGGACAAAGAATATCGCAAGAATTTCCGTTTGAGTAAGGAAGGCTACGACTTTGCAAAACGCAGATTGATTATGGCGTCCACGTTGCAGTTTATGCTCCCCGGCGTACCGTCGATTTTCTACGGTGACGAACAGGGCATGGAAGGATATGAAGACCCGCTTTGCAGAAGATGCCTCGATTGGGATAATATCGACAAAGAATTATTAGACCACTATACCTGCCTTGGCAAAATCCGCAACAAATTCAAAGAGCAAGTGTGCGGAAATACTTACTTTGAATATCACGAGGATTTACTTATACTTTGTCGAAAGAATGGCAACAAGACTTTGAAAGTCGTCGCTAATAATACGCAAAATACGCAGACTTTCTATTGCCCAAAGGCAAAGCAAGAGTTGCTTTCGGGAGATAAGTTGAAAGGCGATACTTTTGAGATTTCTCCCAACAGTGTAAAAATAATTTTAATTTAGGAGTCAATACTACTTTGCGCCTTTCGCCAATCTTATGTCATTTCGACCGAAGCAAAGCGGAGTGGAGAAATCTCAATCCTTTTATAAATGATAATAACAAGTCTTTTGCGGTATTGCATATAATACATTGTGAAAGACTTGTTTTTTTTATCTAATATATGCGAAGTAAAATATGACGTACCGTCTTTTTCTACTTTTGGAAGCGGAGGGAATTTGTCGTGCGTCTTGTATCCAAAGACGGCGGAAGAACTTGCAAATGCAATCAACACTTTGAATAGAGAGGGAATTGAGCATATCACTCTCGGCGCGTGTTCAAATACGCTCATTAGCGACGACGGCGTGGACAGCGTAGTGATATCTACGCAAAAACTCAAAGGCAAGGAATTGTCGGGCAACTATTTATATTTGCTTGCTGGCGAGCGAATGAATAGCGTATGCAGGTTTGTTTGCGAAAATTCTTTGAGCGGAATCGAGGGTTTGTGTTCTATACCCGGTAGTATCGGCGGAGGCCTCGTGATGAATTGCGGAGCATTTGGCAGAGAGCTTGGCGACGTGGTGGAGTATGCGGATATTCTCATTGACGGCAAAATCGAGAGACTTGACGCAAAGGATTTGGATTTTGCATACCGCCATTCCAAGGTAAAAGATTTGGGCGTAGCATTGGGAGTGTGTCTGCGACTTGCCGAGGGAGATAAGCGCGCTATAGCAAAGGATATGAAAGGCTATACCATTGCAAGAAGCAAGTCACAGCCAAAGGGTAAGTCTCTCGGCAGCGTCTTCAAAAAAGCCGGCGATACTTCCGCAGGATATTATATCGACAGAGCAGGGCTCAAGGGGTATAAAATAGGCGGAGCGCAAATATCCGATATGCACGCCAATTTCATACTCAACGCAGGCGGAGCGACCTCAATGGATTTTGTACGGCTTGCCGATTATGCAAGGCAAGAAGTTGACAAACAGTTCGGTATTAAGCTACAATATGAAGTAGATTCTGTACCCGATATATTCTCTAAAGAATACATCTAAACTGCGGACTTCGGTCGCCTTCCGCACGGTACTCGGTCGACGTACATATAGTACGACTTGACCTCGATACCATACGAAATCCAACTCGAATTACGCAGTTTATACGCGGGGCGATTTTATAAAATAAAATTGTATTCTTTATAAAATATCTCGGGTATTTAGTATAGAATAAATAGAGGGGGTTGTCGACTTTGGACTTGAAGATTACCGCAGATTACCATTCGCATACGACGTATTCTCACGGCAAAGGAAGCATTGCCGACAATGCCCTCGTCGCAAGTCAAAAAGGACTTGAGATACTTGCCATTACCGACCACGCGGTACGCCACCCGTTTATCGGCGTAAGTCGCAAGAAATACGATACAATACGCAAAGACTTACAGGAAGTGCAAAGTCATTATCCCGACCTCACTTTGCTTATGGGCATAGAGGCTAATATATTGGGTATGGACGGCGATATCGACGTCACTGACGATGACGCGAAACAACTCGATATCGTCATTGCGGGCTATCATTTGACGTCTTTTCCATATAAGTTCGCGGACTATTTCAGAATCACTTGGAATGCGCTTACAAAGTACACAATGAAGTCCACGAAGGGACAGATTGCGCGCAATACTGCGATGTACGTCAACGCTATCAAAAAGCACAAGATAGATATACTCACGCATCCGGGCTTCAGACTTGATATTGATTACAAAGAAGTAGGTAAGGTATGCGCGGACTACGGCACTTACGTGGAAATCTCTTCGAGACATTGCACGCCAAATGACGGCAATATCGAGCAGATGCTTGCGACGGACTGTCAATTCGTGCTTGATTCCGACGCGCACAAGAGCGAGGACGTAGGCAGCTGCGACTTTGCAAAGTCGCTCGTCGAGAGGTATGATATACCCAAAGAACGCATTGCAAATATCGACGGCAAACGACTTACGTTGCGCTCCAAATCATAATCGGGCGGACAAGCAATTCAAAGGTATACGAAATGAATTTTACTGATAGATTAAAAGACGATTTATTGAAATCAATACCCAAAGGACCTACCGCAAGGCAAGAGCGGTTTGCTTTTTTATGCGCGCTCACCAAGATGCGCGGGGGCATTGACGTATACAAGAATTCGATAAGTCTGACTTACGAGCTTGACAGCGCAGAGGACGTGACGAATATTGCGGGTATGCTCAAGGAGTTTACGGCGGGCGAAACATTCTTTGTCGTCGACGGCAGAAAGGGAGATAAGACGCCCAAGTTGCAGATAAAGGACAAGTATGCCAATAAGTTGCTTGCGGATATGTCGCTGTCGCACTTTGATGGAGATAAGTTCGTCTTTGACGACGGCATAGAGTATCTTCGAAGCGTGATTGGAAAAGAGACTTTTCAAGCCTATTTCAAAGGCATACTTTACGGTGGCGCAAAGGTACAGTTTCCCGATGAAGATTATCCCAATTACTGCTTGCAGATTTTCTTTTCCGACACGGCGTATTGCAAAAGTATCGTCAAAGTGTTGCAAGATATGGATATATCCGTCAAGGTATACGAGCGCAAGAGCGTCAATATTTTGCAATCGCGCAACAGCAACGATATAGCGGACATTTTGGCGTTGGCGGGAGCGGTGGACAGCGTGCTTGAACTCAACAATATTATTGCCGAGAGGGAAAAGGAAAACGAGTTCAACCGTCAAAGCAATCTATATATGGCGCACTACAAAAAAGCGGTGGACAGCGCGCAAAAGTATTTGCAAGCAATAGAGTATTTGCAAGAGAGCGGAGCGCTTGACAGGCTTGACGACAAGCTCAAAGCCGTCGCTATTGCAAGAGTGGAAAACAACGACGCAAGTATGCAAGAACTTGCAGATATATTGGGTACGAGCAAGACGAGTTTATCGAGGTATCTCAACAAACTTTTGGATATTGCCAAGGAGATGAAGAATGGAAGAAAATAAAGGCATTTTGGGCGGCGGACTCTTGGACAGCATTGAAGAAATGCTTGCGGACAAGCCCGTCAAAGAAAACGCGACAAATGACAAGACAAAGGAGACTTTGCCAACTGCCGACGCGCAAAAAATCTCCAATGACAATACGAATAACGAGAAAATAAATCCAAAGAAAGACAGCGTATACGACAGATACGAAAAGCCTTTCGTGCATTTGCATCTCCACTCGGAGTATTCGCTATTGGACGGACTTGCCAGAATTACCAAGGGCAAGAAGTCTCCGCTACTTGACACTTGCAAAGAGCTCGGTATGCCGGGTTGCGCGCTCACAGATCACGGAAATATGTTTGGCGCGTATACTTTCTATAAAGCAGCCAATGCGCGTAACTTAAAGCCTATTATCGGTTGTGAGTTTTATACTTGCGAAGATATGAACAATACCAATAGCGCAGAGCGCAATCACTTGGTACTTATCGCAAAAAACAACGAGGGATATAAGAACCTCGTCAAGATGGATTCGCTTGCATATATCGACGGATATTATTACAAGCCGAGAATAGATCTTGACTTGCTTGAGAAACACAGCGAAGGCGTGATATGTCTTTCCGCGTGTCTGTCGGGACGTATACCCAGACTGCTGTCTGCGGGAGATTACGCGGGAGCAAAGGCGTACGCTTTGAGACTTAAGAATATGTTTGCAGAGGGAGATTTTTATATCGAACTTCAAGACCACGGTTTGCCCGAGCAGAGAGCTATCCGCAACGATTTGGTGCGCCTTGCCGACGAAATCGGCGTCAAGCTTGTGGCTACCAACGACGTGCATTATATCAACCGCGAAGACTACGTTGCGCAAGACGTGCTCGTGCGTATCAACACGGGTAAGACCATCAACGACGCCACGGGTATGGAAATGGGCAACGACCAATTCTATCTCAAGAGTTATGAGGAAATGATGGAGATATTCAGTTGGTGTCCCGAGGCTGTGACCAACACTATTGAGGTAATGGAAAAGTGCAACGTGCGTATAGTAAAAGAAGACCTCTATCCGCCGTATAAGCCCGACGACGGCTCAACTCCCGAGGAGTATTTGCGAAAGCTTGCATACGAGGGATTGGAGCGCAGATATCATACAATCACCGACGAGATAAGGGAGAGAGCGGAATACGAGCTCGGCATTATTATTCGCACTGGTTTTGCGGAGTATTATCTAATCGTGTGGGACTTCATCAACTATGCCCGCACGCAGAGCATTCCCGTCGGTCCGGGACGTGGTAGCGGCGTAGGTTCAATAATTGCGTATGCAATAGGTATTACCAATCTTGACCCGCTCAAGTATCAACTCTTCTTCGAGCGTTTTCTCAATCCAGAAAGAGTATCCGCGCCAGACTTCGATATAGACTTCTGTATGGACAGACGCGGCGAAGTAATCGAGTACGTCATACGCAAATACGGCAAAGACAAGGTGTGTCAGATACTTGCGCTTGGCACGATGAAAGCCAAGGGCGCAATCAAGGACGTCGCGAGAGTATACAACGTGCCGTTGGATATCGTCAATTCCACAACCAAACTTATTCCCAACAAGCCCGGCGTAACTCTTGATAAAGTTCTCGGCAGAGACCCAAGCACCAAGGAAGACGATATCAAACTCCGCAATCCCGAAGTCATCGAGATATACGAGAACAATCCCGAAATGCACCGCGTAATAGATATGGCGCTCAAGATAGAGGGCTTGCCGCGAAATTGTTCCAAGCACGCGGCGGGCGTCGTAATATGCAAAGAAGTCATCAGCGACCACGTGCCCTTGCAACGCAACGGTCCGGATATAACGACGCAGTTCCAAAAGGAAGAAGTAGAGGAGCTGGGTATGCTCAAGATGGACTTCTTGGGTTTGACGACTTTGACGGATATTGACAAGGCGCTCAAGTACGTCGAGAAGAATCACGGAGTCAAGATAGACTTTGAAGAATTGGGATACGACGATCCCGAGGTATACAAACTCATCGGTACGGGAGAAACCGAAGCCGTGTTCCAGCTTGAAAGCGCGGGTATGAAAGGCTTCTTAAAAGGCTATCAGCCAAAGAACCTTGAAGAAGTTATCGCGGGAATTTCGTTGTATCGCCCGGGTCCTATGAGCTGTATTCCCGATTATCTCAATGCAAGAGCCAACAGAGATTTGATTAAATACGACGCTCCGCAATTGGAAAGTATTTTGGACGTAACATTTGGATTTTTCGTATACCAAGAGCAAGTTATGCAAGCCGTGCAAGCGTGTGCGGGATATACTCTTGGCAGAGCAGACAACTTGCGACGCGCAATGGGCAAAAAGAAAGTCGACGTAATGGCTGCAGAAAAGACTGTATTCGTCAACGGTTGTCCTGCCGTGCCCGAAGTCGTCAACGACCAAGGTATCGTAATAAAGAAAGCCGCTCCCGCGGTGGACGGCGCAATCAAGAGAGGTATCTCCAAGGAAAACGCCGAAAAGATATTCGACGGTATGGCGGACTTTGCAAAGTACGCTTTCAACAAGTCTCACGCCGCGGCGTACGCTACGCTGACTTATCAGACGGCTTACCTCAAGCGTTATTATATGCTTGAGCTTTTCGCCGCCGTAATCAACAACCGAATCACCAAGTCCGACGAAATTGCAAAATATCTTGGTTACGTCAGGAACTACGATAAGAAAATTTATCCGCCTGATATCAACAAGTCCGACGTCATATTCACCGTGGAGAACAACGACGGGTTACGCTTTGGTCTCGGCGGTATCAAGAACGTCGGCGAAGCTGCAATGACCGCGCTCGTAGAAGAGCGTAACGCTAACGGTGAGTATAAGTCGATAAGCGAAATGCTCAGTAGACTTCCCGCGGGTACTATCAACAAGAAGATGATGGAGTGTCTTATCCAGGCGGGCGCGTTTGACTGCTTTGGACATACTAGGGCGGCAATGCTTGCAAGCTATGAAAGCATAATGCTTGTGAGTATGCATGACAAGAAGATGCAATCCAACGGACAGATGAGTTTGTTCGGCTTGCTTGAAGAAGACGATTCTTCGCAAGAGGACAATATACCTTATCTCAAAGAATTCAGCGACAAACAACTTTTGGCGCTTGAGAAAGAAATGCTCAACGTCTACGTCAGCGGACATCCACTTGACGAGTACAGAGAGGATATGAAAAAGTTCGACTTCAATATCTCCAAGATTGCAGACTTGCTTTCAAAGAATCTCGAAGAAGACGAACTCGACGAGAGCGAAGAACAACTTATCAAGCAATACGAGAACAAGACGGTTACGATGGGCTGTATGCTGTCCAAGATAGAGAAGAAGACTACCAAGAGCGGCGGCATAATGGCATACGCCACCGTCGAAGACCTATACGGCGAAATGGAGGGCGTATTCTTTCCCAAGACTTATGAGAAGAACAGAAGTTTGCTTGTCAACGACAATATCGTATTGTTGAGAGCAGTCGTCAAACGCAACAACGGCCGTATCAACCTCAACGTACTTGACGTAGAGCCGTGGCACAGAGAGGGGGGAGAATCCGACGTCAAGACTCAAGAAGCCGAGCAAAAGCCAAGCCTTGCAAAACACAAGATATTTATCAAGGTTGACGACAGACAGCAGTTTAGGCAAGTAATGGAGATTTTGGAAGTATATCCCGGTCACGACACAGTTATATTCAGGATGTTCGATTCCGCAAAGCCTATGCAGTACGATAAGGGCGTGAATCCAAAAGGCAATTTCGTCAATCAAATCAAGGCAATCGTCGGGGCGAATAATATCGTAATTAGAGATTTGCAAATTTGACGAAAAACTTAAATTTTATCTTTAAAATTGTGGTAATATTTATCTGCTTTTGATATAATAAATTAGATAAAAATTTTTATGCTTGCAATATCGAGTATATTGCGGGCAAACGAGAGGACATATGAAGAGAATCGGAGTTTTAACAAGCGGCGGAGATTCGCCGGGCATGAACGCTTGCGTAAGAGCAGTCGTTCGTTACGCAATCTACAATGGATTGAACGTATACGGTATTGAGCGCGGATATACGGGACTTATCAACAATCATATCACGGAGATGAATAAGCGTTCCGTATCGGATATTATCCAAAGAGGCGGTACTATTCTCAAAACGGCAAGATGTCCGGAATTCGTCGAGGATAAGTATATGCAAATCGCCGTAGAGAATATGGAAGCTTACGGTATCGACGGACTCGTCGTAATCGGCGGCGACGGAAGCTTTAGAGGCGCGCAGGATTTGTACACCAAGTTTGGCGTCAAGGTCATCGGTATCCCCGGTACTATTGACAACGACTTGGCTTACACCGATTATACGCTCGGCTTTGACACCAGCGTAAATACAGTCGTGTCGGCTATCAACAATCTTCGCGATACCATGACGTCGCACGACAGAGTCTGCATCATAGAGGTTATGGGAAGAAAGTGCGGAGATATCGCTCTCTACGCAGGTATTTGTGGCGGAGCGGAAGTCATACTCGTGCCTGAAGTCAAGACCGACCTCATGCAAGTAGTCAAGAAGATTTGCCTCAATCAAAGAATTGGCAAGACTTCGGATATTATCGTGCTTGCAGAGGGAGTATGCAAAGCCGAAGAGCTTAAGCAGTATCTCAAAGACAACGGCGTGACGGGCTCGATTAAGACCACCACGCTCGGATATATCCAAAGAGGCGGCGCGCCCACAATGTCCGATCGTGTGCTTGCAGCAAGATGCGGAGTTAGGGCTGTCGACTTGCTTATGGCAGACAAGGGCGGCAGAGTAGTCGGCATAAGACAAAACCAAATCATTGACATGGATATCGAAGAAGCGCTCAAGATGCCAAGCAAGTTTAATGAGGAGCTTTACAATACTGCCATGATACTTGGTTTGTAGATTTGTGCGAAACTTATAATATTGTAATATGAAATATAAAGGCGAGAGGATGCTCTCGCTTTTTTATTAAGAAAGATAAATTTTAGTCAATTTCTTTACAAATTTACCGTATTTTGAAAAATTTACATAAATTTTACATTAACTGTTTGACATATTTTCTTTTATTATGTATGCTATGAAGGCTTACGTCAAATAGGGAAGAGACGGGAGGTTACCGCTTTATATAAGAGGAGAACTTCCGTTGACAAGAGTCCGACAATCGGGCGACTAACAAAAAGGCTAACTGCGAGCCTTTTTAAAAAGGGCGGAGGCGGAACGCACGGAAGTGTATAGTAAAAATAAGTTAGGCAAAAAAGGAGAACAGAAAATGGCAGCACAAACAATCAGAATCAAATTGAGAGCTTATGATCACAACCTCATCGACGTTGCAGCAGAAAAAATCGTCGAGACGGCTAAAAGAAGCGGCGCGCAAGTATCGGGACCTATTCCACTCCCTACGGAGAAAGAAGTAGTCACCATCATCAGAGCAGTCCATAAGTATAAGGACAGCAGAGAGCAATTCGAGCTTCGCACGCACAAAAGATTGATTGACATCATCAATCCTACTTCCAAAGTGGTAGATGCTCTTATGAAACTTGATTTGCCGGCAGGCGTCGATATTCAAATCAAGCTTTAATAAACAAGTCAAATAAAATTGCGTATAGCGATTTTGCAAAATAAAAATGGAGGATGAACTTTATTATGAATAAAGCAATCATTGGAAAAAAGTTGGCAATGAGTCAGATTTTTGCTCCGGACGGCACGGTAATACCTGTTACGATAGTGCTTGCAGGACCTTGCCCGGTAGTGCAAAAGAAAACCCTTGACAATGACGGTTACGAGGCAGTTCAAATTGCCTTTGGCGAAATCAAAGAGAAGAACGTCAATAAGCCGATAAAGGGTCATTACAAGAAAGCAGGTGTTACGCCTAGAAGAGTACTCCGCGAGTTTAAGACGGACGTTGCAAGTTTTGAACTTGGACAAGAACTCAAGTGCGATCAATTCGCAGAGGGATCTTTGGTAGACGTCAGCGGTACTTCCAAGGGACATGGATTTACGGGCGCCGTCAAGAGATGGAATCATCACTGCGGACCTATGGCGCACGGTTCGGGTTACCACAGAGGCGTAGGTTCTATGGGCGCTTGTTCTACTCCTTCGAGAGTATTCAAGAACAAAAAGATGTCGGGACATTGGGGTAACGAGAAAGTTACCGTCAAGAATCTCACGGTGGCAAAAGTCGATGCCGAGCGTAATCTTCTT
>CAMWSW010000007.1 GCA_947176975.1 uncultured Clostridia bacterium
GTTCTATATCTTCCGTTACTTCTATAAGTAATGCAACAGTTGGCAACACTATAACAATGTTTCTGTATTTTTCATTATATCTATATATAATTTCTTTAAGTAGAAATGTTTTGCCAAAAGAAGTTGGCGCACTCAAGAAAAGCTTTTCTTGAGAACTTTCAAACTTATCTAGCACCTCTTTTTGAGCTTTATCAAGTATAAAACCTGATTTAGTTTTATAGAGTTCATCTACTACCGTATCCTTCAATAAAGCTATTTGATCATTATCATTAATATAATCATTAGTAAATCCATTCAACCTATTGTAGCCAAAAGTTCTTAACTTTCTACTAGCATTGTATAGTACAAAATCCAACTGCGGATACAGCCCTATCTCGCTAGCGTTAATCTTACGCCATTCTGATAAATAACATAACAAATCTTTTAAATTTGTTTGTTCATCTTGCGATAATGTCTGTTGGTTTATTAACTTTGTCGCTTTTTTTAACAAATCTAATATTTTCATTTCTTACGCACCTCTAAGAATAATTTGCGAATTGTTTCCAAATCTCTTAAAGGGAAAACTAGCAACATTATCTCAATATCAATTTTGCTTTCATTGACAATTCTAAAGTCCTTAAATGCGTCATGAACTTTCCGTTTAATAATTTCTAATAAATCCTCGCTGTCATTATATTCTGACTCTTCCGGCATCAACAGACAAGGTATCCTAACGATTACATTTTCTTCGTTGAAATAATCTAAAACTCCTTGCGTTTTAATCTCCCTATCTCCATTACTATCATAAATAATATCATTAATATCATTAACAATGTTTTGTAAAGGTTGCGAAATTTTATTTACTGCACACATTATGTCACACATAATAGCTATAGCATCAGAGAAATAATATTTTATAATGCTTTTATTTATATCTTCTTTTATACTTTTAAAACAGTATTCCCAAGAACCAGTCTTAACTTGCCCGACCCAAAAATATTTTTGTCCATTCTCTATAGAAAAAACCATCCCATCGTAACCTTTAATCTCTTGTCCATTTCTTGATGGTATTTGTTCTTTGCGAGGTATTTTTTCAATATACTTGGCTCTTGAATATAACATCTCTATATTAGGATAGAATAACTTAATAAATATATCTAATGCTAATTCCCCCATAATGCCATCATTCATTCTTTCTGTCTTTGGCAAACGATTTTCATATGCCATACGGGATGCTTTTCTCAATTCAGATAATTGTCCCCTTGCATACTTATTCTCTATCTCACCTTTTTCATATGCATAAAAAATAATACTATCAAATAAAATATCCGCAAAATCATTTTCAAAATTCAAATCAAACGTGTGCCTATACGGATGCGTAGCAAACACATCTTCGTATGGATTGTATCTAATTATTAATGGCTCGATTCTATTGCCAATTAATTGTTTGAAAATTTCTATTGCATTCATAATTTTGAAATAATTATATCATATATCTTCTTATGTTTTCACTTATATTATAATGGAATTTGTGATGAATAGCAAATAAAAAATACTTTATATGCTCCATAGTTTATAAAACACATTACAATTTTGCAAAAATAATTCGACTTCTACAAGACGAAAATATTTTGTAGAATGCCCCTTTTTTTTACAATTTTTCTACGAAAGTGGGTCGCGAATTATTTTTTACTGAAAATTACTAAAAATCAATAGAAATTAGTAACGAAAAATAGATGTTCCTAAAACACAAGAATTAATGGGTTTGGTGTCGAATTCGCATTCGATTTTGGGAAAATAAACGTCAATAACGATAAATAGATATCAGCCAATGTCGGTAGACATCAGGCTGATTGAGAGACTTGAAATAAAAATTAGTAACAATCAGTAAAAATCGTTAAAAGACAATAAGCAAGGCTCACTACCCTATGTTTATGGGGTTATAAGGTTTTCCTGATTAATCACATATTATTTTATAACTTTACTTGCTCAAAAAAGATTTTTAATTATTGTAAATATCCTATTATTTCTGCATAACGTCCTTTGAATAACAAATTGTCGTTATAAGGTAAATGTGGCTGATATTAAACAATCCCTAATTCAAACTTGATTGAATATTCCGTATTTTGTTTTTAAGCGGTTTAATTTTTCAAGAAACGGTCTTGTTAGGACTAATAAAAAGATTACATTTGATACTGCATATATTGCCATAAAAGAAAGACTAGACACAAGAGCCGCAGCATAACGCGACCAATTCCAAGCGCCGTCCATATTGAGCACAGTCCAAATATCCATTAGCATTGAGAACAATACTCCGCCTATAACGCCTATAAGTATCAACAAGAGCCAATGTGGTCTCTTGCCACGCAAACTTATAAGTCCTGCCAATAAACCTATAAATCCCCATACAAACATTTGAAAAGGCGTCCACGGGCCTTGTCCGTAAAATATATTAGACACAACTGCGGTGAGAGCGCCTGTCATAAATCCCGCTTGCATACCGTAAGCAATACCCGTAATTATAACTATTGCCGTAACGGGTTTGAAACCCGGAATAGGCGCAAAAATCAATCTACCCAAAACAGATATAGCCGTCAAGGTCGCAATTACTACCAATTCCCTAGCCCCTGCTTTTCCTTTCTCAAATCCAATAAAAAACGGTACGCAAGCCAAGAAAGCAATTACTATGGATATTATATTGTATTTGCGATCGGCAAAAAGTTTAACTCCGATAATAATAACTGCCGGAATGACGATTAAATAAATCGCAAGAGTAACAATAGTACGCCACCGTATATTATTCTTTGGCTTACTTTTAACCTTTTCTGTATTCAAATACGCTGACTTCTCAATCGGCTTGGATATACTGATAAGATTTTTATCCATTGTCTTTTACCTTCCCATTCTTTTCACACAATTCTACGACCATATCCACCGTTACGGAATTTTTGTACTGACCGCGTGAAATTCTACTTGCCGCCGTAGTATAATAATTATTGGACGAAAAGAAATCTACAGGATTACAAAGCGAAACGATTTGTCCGTCAAAAAACATACCGCACCTATCTGCGTGTTCGGCGGCAAATTCTACGTCGTGAGTAACGATAACGATAGTCATTCCTTGCTTTTTCAATCTATACAAAATATCCGCTAGTATCTTTTTGGAATATGCGTCAATACCTTTTGTCGGCTCGTCCAAAAGAATAATCTTCGGCTCTGTTAAAAGCAACTTTGCAAAAGCGGCTTTTTGCTGTTCTCCACCGCTCAAATCAAAAGGATGCGATTCCAACAAATTTTCGATTTCCAACTCTTTTGCTATGGCGTCAACCTTTTGTTGAGACTGCTCTTTATCATATCCCATAAGTTCCGCAACTTCCATAAGGTCATCACGCAACTTACTTTTTACGAAGAGTATTTGCGGGTTTTGCGGTAAGCACGATATATTGTGTCTATACAAAGAATTTCCGCTATACTCTTTGATTTTCTTATCCCAAATGCGAAGTTTACCCCTATACAGCCTACGAGTACCGCTCATTATTTTTAACGTGGTAGTTTTGCCTGCGCCGTTTCCACCTAATATGCACAGTATCTCATTTTCGTAAACAGTTAAATTTAGACCGTTCAATACGTCGGGTGTATCTCTCTCATATCTGAAAAATCCTTCGCTAATCTCTATTGCCTTTTTACGATTCGAATAATCTTCGTTTTGTATGTCATAACCGGGATAGGTATTCTTATAGTTCTGCAAAAACGATCTACCTTCTCGCACGGATAGCGGACATTCTCCATTCGCTTTTAGTTTTTGATAAATACGAACTGCCGACGGCAATCCCAATAACATTTTGTGTCGATTATCTTCTTCCAGCAATCGCTTACCGATATTCTTTGGCGTGTCTATCATCAAAACATTTGCTTTGTTCATAACAACGACTTTATGAGCAATCGGAAACACTTCTTCCAAACGGTGCTCTACAAGAATTATTGTCATTCCAAGTTCTTCGTTAATCTTACGCAACGTCGCAATAAAATCTGCGGCAGCAATAGGATCAAGTTGGCTTGTCGGCTCGTCCAACACAAGTATTTCGGGTTGCATAACCATTACGGACGCCAAGTTGAGTAATTGTTTTTGTCCGCCCGAAAGTTCGCAAGTCTTTTTATGATACCAATCGCCTATGCCGAAAAAGCCTGATATTTCCGCAACCCGTCTACGAATTTCGTCACTATCTTCTCCCAAACTCTCCAATCCAAACGCCAACTCGTGCCATACCTTATCGGTTACGATTTGATTGTCGGGATTTTGCATAACGAAACCTATTGAAGTAACGGAAGTCCGCTCATCCAAATTCTCAATCTCAACTCCGTTGTACAAAACCTTGCCCGACTTATTCCCTTTGGGTTGCAACTGCTTCTTGAGCAAGCGAAGTAAAGTGCTTTTCCCGCAACCGGATTCTCCGCAAAGCACAACAAATTCGCCACTCTCAACAGATAGACTAACATTATCAAGAGCGCGCGTAGTAGAATTAGGATAAGTAAACGTCAAATTTTCGAGCGTAAGTATCGCCATAACACATTCTCCTTAATTTCAATAACCGTAGACAAAAACATCAATATAAATAGTCCTGCGTACAATATAAAAGCCAAAACGGAAATATCTACTGACGCAAGCGTTGGATAATAATTAAAACCGCCGTAACCTGAGAACATAAGCCATATTATACCTATCGACAACGCAAATGCTAAACACGCCATTATTGTATCGCGCTTATGCCATCTATATATCGCATAACTTGTTCGTCCTTTCAAACCATATCCACGAGCCCGCATTGAATCAGCCGTATCAACTGAATTTTCCAAACTCCAAGTCAAGAGAATACTTAATACTCGAATCTTGCTACGCATGCGGTCAACGTAACTACGTGAAGTGTATATACCCATTGCCTTTTGAGCATCGTTAATTTCTCTATAACGCCTTTTTAACTTGGGTATAAATCCAAGCGTCATTGAAAGTAGTAAAGCAAGTTTCGGTAAAAACCTACCGAATAGATAAACAAATTTATCGCTCGTCATTACTGCGTGATAACACTTAAACCAATAATATGTCGAAATAATCATTACGGCAATCGCTACTCCGTACCATATAGATTCCGCAGTTACGGGATTATCGTTAAGGAAAAACAAAATCGTTTCTCCATTATGCGAAAACAGCGGATTTGTAAGAGCAATAACTATCAATATCGGAACGCTGTACGCCAAACTTTTCAACAGTTCTTTTCCGCCTATCAACATTCCGCAAAAAGCAATGCTGCCGACGAATGAAATACCCAAAAGCACGGGATTCATAGTAAACATAGTAATAAATACGGTAACGGTAAAATATACGAATAAAATTATTGGATGATAACTCGCAAAGGCTTTCTCTTTCATTTGGACGCCCCCTTGTTGTTACTAATCCATTCACAGCCTACGTCGCGTCCTAAATCGCAAGTATATACCCAAGCGATTACGTCCCCATCTTTTAATTTATATTTACTGCAACCGTAATTAGGAAATTCGCCGTTTACAGTGTACATCCACCCGGAAAGCGGACCGCACGAAAACTCATACAAATAGTTAATGCCCCTAATATAGACGCTACCGTATGCGTTCAAATTCGCGCCTTGATACTCCATTTGTATTTTGTTATGTCTTACGGCTCTCGAAAGGATATCGTAGACGGTATCGCCTTTACGCAAAACATACTCCGTTTTCTCTAAAATAATTCCATTGCTCGGCACGTATTTTTCATAGCGAAGCGCAGTATCCAAATCGTTCCAATTATCAAGTATCGTACTACACTCAATACTTAAAAACACCGTTTCGCTATCTTCGGTAATATCGTCAATATGCGTTAGATAGTAATCGTCAACAGATTGAATTTTCGTACCGCAACACAGAACGACTATAATAAAAACTATAACGACTACTACGACAATATCTTTTTTCATTCGTCGCTCTCCTGCATTGCCATTGATTTTTTCTTCTTTTTTCTTGCTCGAATATGCAATATTAAAAATGTCGTCAAGCCTACTGCCACAACACCGCAAACTATTCCCACGATTAAAGCCGTGCGCAAATTATCCACTTGCGTCTTGCAACGTAGCAAGCCTTCAATATCCGTCTGTTCGATTTGGGCTCTGTCATACTCGGATAATGCCATATAACGATTATATAAACCGTACACAACTTTTCGCTGGTTAAGTCCTATGTTTTCAAACGGATATAATTCTTCCTTAATTTCCCTTTGCAATGCGTCAATCTCATCTTGCAATGCGTCAATCTCATTCTTTGCCTTTTCTAGCAATATCGTCATTTCTTGCTTGCGGTCAAACTCCACGCTATTTTGCAACTTCCGCCACAATTTAAGCACTTGCGGACGATAAGCAGTAGTAAGATTTTTAGGTAAAGATTCTACTGCCGCAATATCTTCAGCAGTAAAATATTCGGTTGGAATTACTGCCCCTATGTCGCCGCTATTGTAAGAAATGTTTTCTTTCTCATAATCAATACCGGCAAATGCAAGCAATTCGGATAATTTATTATAGTTTTTTACGTATGAACGCTCACTTCCTTCTATCTCCAAATATGCGTCATATACGGCTTTGATTTCCTGTATGGAACTTGTAATAGTTAGCGATTCGATTTGCGACTCTACCGCTTTGATTTGCTGTTGCAATGCGTAGGACTGTTCTTCTCTAAAATCATATAATCTACGCAAACCGCTTTGTTGCCTAATTATTGCCGCCATAGCGTATAGTACCTGTTCACTAGCCATCGTATTAGGCTCGCCTGCCACAGCGGACGGATTTTCAATAACATTCATGTATGAATGAGTGAAACCGCCTAACGCCGTGCGATACTTCATAATTCCGTCGTACAAAGTATTGCGCTTGCCGTCATTGTCAACCTTTATAAATCTGCTGTCGGTAAAAATATCAATCCCCAACGAACTTAACGCAACGACTACTTGCACGGTGCTTTCACAATTTGGCATTCCCCAACTGTAAAAATCTCCGCTTGAAAGTTGTACGCTTGAAAGCCAATCAATGGCTTTGTTGACAACGCTACGTACCTTTTTTCCATCATATTGCTTTTCGCTATTGTAATACGGCGCAAGAGATTGAATAGTCATTGCCGTTATATCGGGATCTGAAGTTGAACCCGACAACGCCCAACCGCCGTCGTCAAGTTGTAATTTGAGTATTTGTAAAATAATATCATCACGAGAATAGTAAGCGCTTTGCGGAACTTCATAATACATACTGTCAAGCGTTATAAGTCCCCAAATAAAGCCGTTTATTCCCTGCCGTCCCAAAATACCGACACCGCTTTCATCCACACGATTATACGAGCCGTCAGCAATCAAATCTATGTCGCCATTCTCTCCCATACGACGCGGATTGCCACCGCAAGCAAGTACGGCAAGCGAAATTCTATGCCACTCGGTTGCTTTTGCCCTATCGAGTTTGTCTTTTGTGTCATATCGCTTTTGCACGTTGTCGTTGATTACCGCCAAATATCCTTCTTGATTATCTACTACGCCCAATCGTCCCAAACCTATTGGATACCAATCTCCCGGCGTACTTCCTGCTTGCCTTAATAAAACGTCGTTGATTAGATAATTATCCGAGCCTACGTCTGACTTCTTCCATTCTATTATGCCGTTTGCAACTTCTCGAATTTGCTCTACTGACACCGCATTATAACTTGTTTGAGCAAAAGCAGTGCCTGTGGCAGTACAAAATACTGTCGCTACAATTATAATGCTGCATAACAACACGCTTAAAAATTTCAAACTTTTCTTGTTCATCTATACTCCGTATGCGCTTTGCAATCTAGCAATTTGCTCGTCCATTACGTTTTGCGATAAGTTCCACCCCGTGATAATATCAATCACTTGCTCATAAACCGTTTTGTCTGCCGATTGATTGCGTTCTATATCCGCAAGCATTTTCATTATGTTAGCGTAATCGGGATTGTCGTCGAGCCAACTTCCCGTATTGCCACCGCCCAATGCACCGCCGCCGCCAAGATCTTCGCCTAACATAACGGTAAACTGAACTCTTACAACTTCTTTATCTTGCGGATAATAATCGGCAAATCCATAATTCTTATATACTCCGTTAACACTATACATCCAACCTGAACCGCTTCCGTAATCAAACTCGCCAAGCGAACTTCCTAATTCTAACATCCTTTTATAAGAACTGCTAACGTGTTCCCAAATACCGTCAGCGATACGATTTCCCGTAAGGTCAAGCCCTTCGATTGCCGAAAGATAAAAACCGCTTTGAATCTCACCCGTATAACGATATGAATATCCGTACTCGGTAAGTATATCGGTAAGCGTAACGGAAAACGGAATACCTTCATAAATAGATACCCACATAGGTAATATAAAGTAACCGCAGGATATTGAAAATCCTTCCAAAGCAAATAATACTTCGCCTATCTTCTCGCCGTATGCTGTCGGGATATAAGTCATAGTATATTGAGTTGATACTTCTCTATCCATTAAATCTTTTGCCGTTACTTTAAGAATAAACGACTTATTATGATTTGCGAAATCTCCGTTACTAAAACTAATGCGATAACTCGTCATTGTATCGTCGTCCCATACTAACGATATACCGTTTACGGCAACGAACTTTTCTATACCGTCATTTGCGTCCCAATCGATGGCAAACGAAATCATATCTTTTGAGAGTTTCTTACCTAGTCCGTCCTTTGCCGTAACGTCAAAATTAAAAATACTACCTTTATAAGTTTTATTATTCTCTATTGACGTATTAAGCGTAGGCGGATCGTCAATATACCTAATTGAATACTTGTATTCCTTTGTTATCCCATCATACTTTGCAATAATCGTTATCACGTTCTCGCCCTTTTGAAGTTGCATATCGTATCGAGTTCCCGTAGGTATCAAAATATTGTCATTGAACATAACGGAAAGTTCGCACATATTACTTCCATACATTGCCGCCGCTCGAAAATAATAGTTACTATCTCCCGTATCAAATTCCTTAATATCGGTAGACAAAACAAATTCGTCATAGAATAAAGTCCAATCTTTTTGCTCGGTATAATCTCCGTAACGAGCCGTAATGGAAAACTTGTTTTTGCCCACGCAAAGCGTTGCTATGTACTGTCCGTTCTCTGCCGTCAGTTGATTGCCGTTATGCGTTACGACTACGGCGCAAGACGAGTCATTAAACGTTGCGTTTGCGCTGAATGCAACACAGTCGTTTTTAATAACGGAATTTTCAAAAGTAGTAATAATAGCAAATTCCGCTCTATAAGTTACCGTATATTTGCGTTCTTCACGAGCTTTACCGCTAATTGCAGTAATTTCTAACGTATTTTCGCCATCATTTAGATTTGCTTTATATTTTCCGTTTTCGCCGTCAAGCAAGATACCGTTGCAAGTAATCTCCATACAGCAAACTTTTCCGCCATAAGTCGCTGTTGCGCGGAACTCATAAATCTTTTCAGTTAAAACGGCGTTGTCTACAATGTCGGTGGAAAATACAAATTCGGGGCTATTGCAAGCCGCAAACGCAAGTAAGCAAACAATTACCAATATCACACTTGCTATATATTTTTTAACCTTCATAAATCATCCTATATTCTGCTTCGATTTTCTCACCTGACGAAAGCGTTACAATAATTTTAATCTTAAATTCTCCGTCAACGTCATATCCCCACATTTCCCAATCTGAATAACTCAACGTAACCGTAACCGTATTATCGTTAGTTTGCACTTTTGAAAGCGGCGGTTCATAATCCCCGTAGTTTGGCGCTGAAAATCCGTTATTTGAAACTATTTTTATATTTGCCGTTGATATATTTTGAGCAACTTTTCCGACCTTGATTTGCACCGTAAATAAAGACGCAGTATTTGGATTATCTTTATTAAGAGATGCGACAATAATCGGCGTAGCGTTCACATAAGTTATTGTATAGGTTTTTTCTTCAAATTTTTCTCCGCATTCCGCTTTAATAACTATCGTATTTGAGCCTTCCGTTAGAACAATAGAATATACCCCATTACTAATAGGCGCTTCGACTTGATTTACCTTTACGCTTATTCCGCAGTTGTCGTCTCCGTACTTTGCCGATACCGTTATGTTAAGAATTTCGTCATATACTTCAATCCCATTGTCAATTCCTTCGATAGTAAAATCAAAATACAAGTATCTCTCGCCGTAATTTATTTGTTTTACTCCGCTATTCCAATTATTGCCGAACGTAACTTCGCTGCCGTCTTGATAATATCCGTAAGCGTCGAAAGGCACTGTTAAAGTTGCGTTAGTACATCCGTTAAAAGCGCTGAACGCAATTTCATTAAGTTTGCAATTATCGAAATGTATTGCCGTTAAGTTTTGAGCGTTTTCAAATGCGTGCGACAGTATTTTTTCAACCGTTATGGGCGCAGTATATTCTGCAGATTGACTCTTTGCCGAATATTTGAAAATAATAGTTTTGTCAATATCATACAAGACGCCGTTCTCTGCGCATAGATATATACTCAATGCGTCTACCGTAATATCTTTTATGTTATCGCATTCATATATAAACTCGGACAAATTATTTATTCCAAGATTTTCGTTTGCTATTGCTTGGGGATTTAAAGTAGCAGGCAAAGCAACTCTTTCAAGTTTGGAACATCCCATAATAACTTGTCTATCAACTACAGAAAGTTTGGTCTTTGAAAAATCAAGCGTCTTTACTTCATTGAGATACCAAAAACTTTGCTGACCTATTGCTGTAAGCGAAACGCAATCGGAAAAATCAAAAACTTGCGCGGGGATATATTTTTGCGTTTGATTATAAGTATAACCGTAAAAACAGTTGCTACCTATACTTTCAAGGCTTGACAATCCTTTCAAATCTATAATCGTAAGTTTCGGCGCGATTGAAAAACAACTATTGCCTATCGTCTTTAACGACAAACAACCTGCAAGACTCACGCTCTCAAGATTTATGCAATCACGGAAACAATAATTGCCTATTTCCATAAGCGACGAGCAATTCGCAATATTGACTGCTTTAAGCGAGTCCATCATATAAAAATTGTTTTTACCAATTTTGACTAACGACGTACAATTAGTTAAATCAACAGCCTTTATTACTTGCAAAGCATTACTGCTATTACCGAAAAATACGCTATCCTTAATTTCAGTTATAGGCTTACCGTTATATTCGTTGGGAACTGCCACACTCTCAATATTGAAATCGTCTACAAACCCCGTCAAAACGTATCCATTGCCGTCTTGCGTTTCTTCAAACGTAAATTTATTAGCGTCCGTAGGCTTTATTCTCCACTGCGCAATAAACGTTACATTGTCCTTAACGGTATAAGATTCATTACTTGCAAATACCTTGTCGGCAACTCTCCAACCTATAAAATTATAGTTCTCAAGCGTAGGTATATAATCAGAGAAATTGATAATAGTATCTTCATCTACTTGCATTTGACTATTTTTCATACTGCCGCCGTTCAAATCAAACGCAACTTGATATGACTGAACAACTATTACCGTCCACTGCGCTGTCAACATAATATCGGCAGTAATCGTAATTTTATCATTGCTTTGATACGAAGTATCTCCTATTTTCCATCCTGCAAAATCGTAGCCTTCTTTGGTAGGCTCATATTCGGAAAGATTGAGCGTTGCGCCATCTTTGACTTTAAGAGAAACGGGCAAATCTTTATCCGCTACACTCCCGCCGTCAAGATTAAACGTAACAGTGTAATATTGATTTTCGGGCGTATTATTTTTTTCACAAGCGCAAATACCGCCTACAATTAAAATTAGTATGCTAATTAGCGTTATCAAACTCAAAGCAAATCTTTTGTTCATCTTATATCTCCTAAAAGTATTTTTAATATTCAATTCCCACTCTTGCAAGCATCCCCTTATCGTAAGGGTGTTTACATTTCTTAATCTCGCTAACGTAATCGGCGAAATCAACCAAATGGATTATATCCTTTTCAGATACGCTGCCGGTAAGTACCACTTCTTTTTTTGTAGATTGCAAAAACTTTACTATCTCATCACTAGACACAATTCCAAGTTGCATTACGCATAATATCTCATCCAAGATAATAAGGTCGCTTTGTTCTGTCGATTGCACAGCCTTTTCAAACACGTTTTGCATTCGCTTATTTATATCTACCTTTTCTTCTTCGCTCATTTGCCAAGTAAACGTCATAGGTTGAGTATCGCAAATTATATAAGCGCCCAACTTCTTCAACGGCTCAATCTCACCCGATTTTCCGTCTTTTAGAAACTGCGCTATCGTAACGCGCAGTCCCTGTCCTACTGCTCGCAAGGCAAGTCCCATTGCCGCTGTCGTTTTACCTTTTCCGTATCCGTAATAAATATGTACCATAATTACTTTTTTTCGTTCCTTAATTGTATTTGATTCTTATCGGTAAGCGGTGGAAGTCCGCTTGCTAAAATAACGTTGTGCCAAGTCCTAAATCTTGCTTTTAATTTAGCGGCTTCTTTGCACTCGCTTTTTATCGGCGTACGCCCTAACTTCTCCGCAAGCGTAATAACGCATTGCAATAATTCCTTATCTTGCTGCGTTAGTTCGTCGCCAGGTTGCCAACACGAATTATCCTTTTGCTTATGCGCGTAACTCATTTAATCCATTTGCTCCTTAATTTTGTCAATTAAAAAAGGCAACCACTTTTTCAGTGATTACCTTGATTCTATACAGCGATATACCTCTTGTTTCCAAGCGGCTCTTTATCGCACAAACCTCGCCTCACCGAAAAGTTTATACTTTTGGCAACTAGGCAGGTCTCCTGACTTCACGGATTCAAGCACCGTATTTTTGCCTTCCCAAACAAAAAAGTTCAGTGACATTTTCAAAATACGATTAGCCGCATACAGTAGAGTGAGCTGATCACGGATTCTCACCGTGTTCCCTTTTAATACGCAAAGACTTGCGTAACCCAATTACCATTTATTCAATTTTTATCATTATAACATTGTCAAAAGCTTTTGTATAGTTTTTTATAAAGTATTTTGTAGAACACCCCCTCATTTTTACAATTTTTACTACAATAGTATGCCGAGAATTAGCTTTTACTGAAAATTACTAAAAATCAATAGAAATTAGTAACGAAAAACAGATGTTACTGAAACACAAGATTTAATGGGTTTGGTGTTGAATTCGCGTTCGATTTTGGGAAAATAGACGTCAACAACGATAAATAGGTATCAATCAATATCGGTAGGCATCAGGCTGATTTAGCAACTTGAAATACTATTTGGTTGAAAGGCCACGAATCGAATCCTTCCAATTTTTCCAATGAAATCCTTTCAACGAAATATTATAAAATACTCATATATTCGTATAGCTTATTCGATTAGTTCTTGCCACTACTTGTTTAATCTTATAATTTTTGCCCTATAAAACAAATTTTTGCATTATTGATTTCTGTATTTC